>JACMKL010000017.1 GCA_014380105.1 Candidatus Melainabacteria bacterium | reverse complement strand
TGCTCGACTGGATGCTGCCCGGCATCTCTGGCGTCGACCTGTGCGCGCAATTAAGAAATAAGGGTATTCAAGTTCCTGTCTTATTCCTTACAGCAAGGCGTGATATTACCGATCGCATAACGGGTCTTGATGCGGGTGGGGACGATTATCTGACCAAACCATTTGAACTGGCAGAACTATCAGCTCGAGTACATGCCCTTTTACGGCGACCGCAATCGCTTAAAAGCCAAAAGGTTTCTGTAGGCGGACTAACTATTGATAAAACCAATATGACTGTCACTCTTGATGGAAAATCAATTGCGTTTACATCTCAAGAATTTGCTCTACTTGATCTGTTGATGAATAATCCTAATCGAGTTTTTTCCAGCGAAGAATTATTGGACCGAGCCTGGTCCACAGATTCTGAAGGTTCCAATCAAGCGGTCCGCTCTGCAATTATGCGCATCCGAGCCAAGATTGATTTGGATGAAACAGATCCATTGATTAGCACCATTAAGGGTTTTGGATACAAACTGAATTCGTGAATAGATCGCAAATTTCAACCAGAATTATCCTGCCGATTTGCTTACTGGCTCAATTGAACAGCCATCCAAATTTGCTTGTTCAGAAAGCGGAAGGACAAACTGCTTATTCCAGCAATTCGGGACCAACAGCTAATTCCAGCACGTCGGTAGGAGCACAGACACCATCGCAAAAAAAAGCGTCTGTGCGATTTGAGCGAGTAGCAGGTGGCAAGCGCATTTTCATCACGAGTGAAAAGCCTTTTGCAGCACTTGTTTTTGTCAATGATAAGGGCGACATAGTATCAAAGCCGGCTATTGCTCACGTCAAATTTGTCTTATTTCTCCCCAAGAATATTCGAATAATAGTGGGGGTAGGACCAGGTTTAGCTGAGAATCCGGAATTGCTGAAGGCTTTTCCAATCGAAGATATTTATGGGCTTGATATGTCTACTGACAATTTTGATGCTACGTGTCCAGTCGAAAAGTTGCTTCAAATTGTACTAAAATTTCCTAATTTGAAGTTACTCAATCTCATGGGAAACCCCACAACAGACAGCATCTTGACTCTGATTGAGCAGGTTAAAAAACTTGACTCACTGACTGTTTCTTATACGCAGATAACCGGGGATAAACTTGCCACTCTCGGTAGTATCACCCGCTTACGAGAACTAAATGCCAGTCGAGTACAGAATATTGGAAAAGTTTTGGAAAAGCTGAAAAATACCCGCACTTTACGTGTTTTGCGCGTTTCCTCCAAAAGGCTGAGCCAGGAAGATTTTGCAGCAATTGCCACAATGAAGGATTTGGTCAGGCTTGACGTAAGTTCGTCAACTATTGAACAGAAAAATTTGAACCAAATTTGCAAATTGTCAATGCTAGACACATTAAACATGCGATACTGCAAGCTCAATTTGACTAATTTTGAGCCAATTGTGAAACTTCAGAACTTAGTTGAATTTCAAGTCAGTTATGACATGATGCGACGATATGCTATTTTGCATTCTATAAGGCAGCGAATGCCTTTTTGTCACTGGATCGTGACCAACTAAACTACAAAGATTTTTGTTTTTATAACATGAACAGACCGTCACTGCCAAAGTTAAATTTGACCCACAAGCTTTGCTTGATGGTGATGGTACCGCTGCTGGTGAATTTATTTCTCTACAATGAAACTCAGCGCCAGGTTAGCAGTCTCGAGAAGCTAGTCCTAGAGCTGTCTGCTCGGCGCGAAATCGTTTCGCGAACAAGTGACATTATCACAAATGAGTTTTTCGCATTCCAGGCACTTATGCAATATAAGATGTTTGGAGACCAGCGGCAGAAGCGCGATTTTGAGACCTATATAAGCCGCATGACCAGCAATGTTCCTGCGCTTCAAACTCTCCTCCGTGAACAAATGCATGATGGTTTGGAGGCTGAGCGCCTTGGAGCTTTGTGTAATGATTTTATGCGCAATTTAGGCGGATCGCAATTTAGCATCGATGAGCAAAATCAAGTCGGCTCATTTTTTGATGATCTGGAGAGAAATCAAAAATTGAAAAAATCGATGGTGCGCTTTTTAACGTCACTAAGATTTATCGATCAGAAAGCGAAAGCTGCTGTAGATACCAGTAATCAAGCCGAAAGCAGCTCCCGAGCACAACTACGAAATTGGTATGACTGGGTTTTACTGGTCAATTGTTTGATGGCAATTCTGGCAGCGTTTTTAGTCACTCAATTTATTGTCAAAGGTGTACGTGTAATCGGTGACAATTTTAAAAGATTGGCTAACCATCAGCCTCTCCTGCCTCCGCTTAAAACATCGGATGAATTGGAGGATCTTGATCAAAATTTCAGATCTATGGCGCAAAATCTCGAATCAAGTCGATTGATTCAGCTTGAAATGATGCAACAAGTTTCGAATTCACGAGACAAACTGCAAGTGGTAATTGATGCGCTCCCCTCGGCACTCTTTATAACTGATAAAGATGGAAAAGTGGAGAATATGAACGAGTTTGCTAAGGCTCTGTTTGAAGTGAATCTCAATTATTTTCACCAGAATACGCTGGCAAAAGCGTTCCAGGTCAATAAAGAGATGCGGTCTGACTTTATGACCATGCTAATTCGTGAAACGCTCGACAAACCTCTTGAATTAAATGCCATAACGGCAGAGAAAGAGGTAGTACCAGTCAAAGTTTCAACCGTTTCTTTTAACCAAGATGATCAGACTAAGTATTTGACCGTGCTCGTAGATGAAACTGAAGCGTACATGTTGAAGCAAGCTAAATCAGATTTCTTTTCTATGATCAGTCACGATATGCGCACCCCCCTTGCCACAATCAGTGGTGTCCTACAAATGACTCTCAAGGGCGCACATGGCGTCGTTACTCAAGAACAGGAAAATAAGTTGCGTGTGGCTCTAAAAAGCTCATCCGTCCTCCTGGAGATGGTCAATCGCCTGTTGCAAATTGAGAAAATTGCCTCTGCTGAAATTGAGCTTCACGCTGAACCAGTCGATATATGGTCATTGGTGGAGGAGGTTGTGCATATTATTGAACCTCAATTGGAGGCGAAAAATTTGAGCCTGGTTGTTCATGACCAACATCAAGAAATACTCGCCGACAAAACTTACATCGTTGAAGTAATCATGAACCTCATCTCTAATGCGATGAAGTACTCTCCAGTGGGCGGTGAAATTGCTGTTTCGAGTCGATTGGAAGGCGATCAGGTTTTTGTTGAAGTTGCGGACCAGGGTCCGGGCGTTCCAGATTCGAAAAAGAAATTGGTTTTTGAACGCTATAAACAGGTAGATAAGCGGCGAGACTCTAAAATCGGCTTCGGGCTCGGCTTATCCATATGTAAATCGATCGTCCTTCAACACGGCGGTTCAATCGGCGTGAAGGACGGATTAGCAGGCGGGTCTATATTTTGGTTCAGCCTGAAGGTTCCTGAAGGGGCCGTCCGAGCTTAAACGGGGCAAGTTTGCTGGAACAGTAATGTTATTTTGCCATGCGAATCTCTTTGCATCCCCAGCGGAGGTTCCTAAAAACATGGCACACGAAATACACGAACATCAGAAGATGCAAGCGCCTGAAGATAATCAAGCCTCAGCGAATTTGTCGGCTTATATCAATGATGAGCGCTTCAAAATGACACCAGGCGTTTTAGAGCGCCGAGTGACTGTCGATGAAGATGGTACCTTTCACCCTTGCACCTTCCCGCACGATGGTTTCAAACCACAACCCGTTGCAGAGGGAGTTCTCACTTTTACTAATCCGTATTCCAAATCCGAAGTCGCTGATCATGCTCTAAAAATGATGAGAACCGGAGAATTGGACGAGAACAAGGATGGCTTTGTCAGCAAAGAAGAGATTGGCAGCAAATATCTCGAACTGCAAGCAGAGCAAGATCCTGGCGTACGATGTTTCAACCCTGATGCCGGACTGGACGATAAGGCATTAGCTTTTCTTCTGAAGAACTTTGACAAGATTGAGAATCAATTTGCAGATTCTAAGACCGGCGCTGGTCTCTCAAAACTTGATCTCGCGCTCACCGCACTAGCGACTCACGACGAACCAGTTCTCAATTGGCCAAGCAGAATACATTTGCGTCCAAGAGTCGAACCTGTGCCGTTTTTGACCAAACCAGAGCATTTGCTTCATACCTTGGGAATTGCAACTAAGAGTGGTCTCGATATCAAACCAGTTTAGTTTTTTTCGCCAGCAAAGCAGAGAGCACAGTTTTTATTTCCCCGTTTGAAAGCTGTGCTTTTTGCTGTGCGACAGGCACCCCTGAACTCAAATAGAAGAAATTTCGGGAGAAATTCCGATTGAAATTTGTCGAGGTTAAACAACGGAAAAGGGGAGCAGCAATGCTCCCCTTTTGATTAATTGTGTCGGTGATGGGCTTGTTAAGCCATTTCGGCGGCTGGCTCTTTTAATTCTGTGTTTTTCGGACTTTTCAATTCTTCGTTGTTCTCTTCAGCTGCTTTGTCCGCCAGGTACGTCAGCGGTGACGGTGAAAATTCACTCTGACTCTGCTTTCCAGTTTTACTATTAGTTCCGATCCCGCCTGTCTTCGGCAAAAAGCGACTGATTGTTCCGAGCGTGTCTGCTGTCGCTTGCGGAAAGAGCGCTCTAAATTTGGCAGCAAATTGAGCTGGAGTGGTGATTATCAGTTCCGCATCACCAAATCGGCAAGCATTGATAATTTCGTCGGCAGCCTTCTCGGCTCCGGAAGAAATGAACGGCAAGGAGTTGATTGTGCTGAACAGGGCATACTCCAGTTTGTGCTGACCTTTGAAGTCAGCGTTTACGTGACTGCCTGTTCTCATTAGTCCAGGGCAAACTGTAGTGACAAAAATATTGTCTTGCATCAATTCATGCCGGAGACCTTCAGAAAGTCCTACCAGGGCGAATTTGCTGGCTGTGTAAGGCAACAAATGCGGGACGCTTATTTTTCCACCGATCGAGGAAATGTTGACTATCCGCCCAGATTTTTTCTCGCGCATGTGCGGAGTGACAGCTAGAGCGGAATAGAGTGGAGCCCAAAAGTGATTGTCAAGCGCTACTTTGAAATCGTCAACAGTCATTGAGTCCATCGGTCCAACTTGAATAACGCCAGCGTTATTAATAAGAACGTCAATCTGACCCATTTGTTCGATTACAGAATCCATTGCTGCAATCACATCTTTTTGAACTGTGACGTCGCAAACGATGATGTGTGCTTCGACACCCTTATCTTGTAGTTCTTTTTCGGCTGCTTCAAGCTCTTCAGTGTCACGTGCAATCAAAACCAGCTTGGCGTTTTCTTTAGCGAATTTACGCGCTAAAACCAAACCCAGTCCCCGACTTCCGCCGGTAATCACGACTACCTTGTCCTTGAATTCCATTCGTCTAAACATGCGAGCAATCGTAGTTGCTGTATTAACGACACTCATCCCTAGACCGAGCATGAGAAGTTTATTTTGAAGCACGAGCAATCCCTCTAACTAATTGAGCAATGTTGGTTCGACCCCACCGGGGGTTGGAAGTTCCTTTATTTGGCAAGAGTATATAGAAAAGAAATATATACCGATGGGTTTGTTTCGAAGAATTAGTTTGCCGCTGAGTGGAAAAATTTTGCGGGTAATTCAGAAACTGAAATCCAAAACTGTCGAACTTATTTTCTGCGAATCGTTGAAAACGCTGATTTGAGTTGAGTTCGGCAAATAATGCTTCGTGTTAGCGGTAATTATTTGGTGGCATCACCGAGGGTGGTGACAATCAAAACTCCGAAAAACATCAATTTTTTAACCGGTTGAATTTTGCCAAAAAGCTAAAGAAAGGCGCAGAACCTAAGTCCTGCGCCTTTCGAGTGGATTGAAATGATCCTTACCTTACCTAATCCAGTTAATACGTATGGTTCAGATCGAGAAGAATTATCTTCTCTTTGCGCCTTTCTTAGCAACAGCTTTTTTAGCTGGCTTAGCGGCTTTCTTGGCTGGTTTAGCAGCGGCTTTTTTAACCGGCTTAGCAGCTTTAGGCTTAGCAAGCACCAATGTTGGTTGCTTAGCGCGGCCGTTTACGATGTCTTTGAGTTCCTTACCTGCGCGGAAAGCTGGAACTCTTGCTGCTGCAATTTTCAAAGGAGCAAGTGTTCTAGGGTTACGGCCGGTGCGTGCTTTACGATTGCGACGTTCGAATGTTCCGAAGCCGACTAGGGTGACCTTGTCGCCTTTGGAAAGAGCGCCAGTGATTGTGTGAATGAAAGCAGAAAGCGTTCTGGTCACTTCGGACTTAGCTTGTCCAGTGGTCTTCGCTACATTTTCGACGAGCTCAGCTCGGTTCATTCGGATTTCCTCCTTATTGGAAATACTCATCCCAACCCACAAGCAGGAATGTTATCACCGCGAAATTGATTACACAATAGATTCTGACTGCAAACTTCGAAAATTCTTTTTTCGATGCACGTTAAAACAACGACAAGTAGGTCATTGTAGAGTGCTTATCGGCTGGGCGTTTCCAGAGAATTTGATGGCGTCGTTTTTTCGTCAAAAAAATTTTTTTGTTTTTTTCTGCGACGCATGAGCCATCAGATATTCATTGGGATCACTCTGATGCGTTTTTCGAAAAGCATGATGGTACGTTGTTTCCGCCGGGGACGTCTCGAGTGATACCGCGGAAAAATCTGACGCGCGATAGCGGTCGAAGATCTATAATGCACATCCACATCGATACCAAATCAGCTAATCAACCGCATGTTCGAGGCAGGATTTTTCTCATGACAACCAATGATTTTGCGCGCATCGTTAACGCTTCAATTGTGACGATACTTTGCGGATTGAGTCCCAGTGCCGCATCAGGGCAATCACTAAATAGCAATCACGCCTTTGCCAAATCCGATTCATATATAGGTGAAGGTTCGAGCGTCTTGATCGCTCAAGCCAAAAAAACCCCACCTCAAGCGGCTGTAGAGGTTAAAGCGCCTGTCGCTACTCCTGTCGAAGTACATAAGGCTCAGGCGACTAAGTCAACCGTCAACTTCAATGAGCGCTTTAAAGGCAATTGGCAAATGTACCTCCAAAACCCCAGCCACTCAGCATTGACGGGTGCCTTCACTGTTCCTTTAACAGGAAAGTTGCGCTGGAGTTTTCCGGCTGAGGGAGCTGTGGATTCTTCTGCTGCTGTTTATAAAGGAGCAGTGTATGTGGGTTCCGATGACGGAAATCTATATGCTTTAGATGAACGAAATGGTCGAATGCTATGGCGCGCAAAGCTCGGCGATAAAGTGAAGTCGTCCCCAGCGATCGACAATAATGTAGTCGTGGTGGGCTGCGAAGACAAAAAAATCTATGGTGTCGATGCACGTACCGGAAAGATTTTGTGGACCGTTGACACTCAAGATCGCGTTTCATCCTCTCCGATCGTATTTGATGGAGTTGCCTATGTGGGCAGCTGGGACGGCAATGTATATGCTGTCGACATCCAGTCTGGAGCATTGAAATGGAAATTTCAGGGGGAAGGAAGAATTACCTCTTCGCCTGCACACACCGGTGATTCTGTGATCGTAACGTCCCACGGGGGCTACATTTATGCATTGTCGATGCGTGATGGCAGCTTGGAGTGGCAACTAAAAACTAGCGGCAAAATTTTCTCGTCGCCATTGGTAATGGACGGAATGGTCTATGCCGGAAGCTGGGATAAGACCTTCTATGCCGTTGATTTAGCGACTGGGAAGACAAAATGGAAGTTCACAGGCGCCGAGAGTTTCAGCATCTCTCCGATCGGATCCGGCGGCAAAATCTATGTAGGCAACGATGATTTAAAAATGTATTGCCTGGATGCGCACTCAGGCAAAATGCTCTGGAAGACGCAATTGAACAGCCCTGTGCCTCTCCTGTCGTCCTCTCCTGCCCTCGGCGGCAACATGTTGTATGTCGGTAGTTCTGATTCCTACTTATATGCACTTGATTCTCGAAATGGTGGAATCAAATGGAAGTTTAAAACACAGCGACCGATCGTAAGCTCGCCTTCCATCTCCACTTCTGGAGTCTTCATAGGCAGTCAGGACGGCAATTTATACCTGGTCAATTAGAAAAGTCCGAAAAACATGAAAAGTTCGGCTAGGGAATTTCGTAGTCGAACTTTTCCTTTTCTCTACTCGTAGAGCTTGAAGAAGTTTTCTTTTCTTTTGAAATTTCTGCCTCTTCCTCTTCGTCATCGAGGTCAAGAGGTTTGATCTTTTCCAAGTTTCTTTTCGAATTTTGCTTGTAGTAAGCAATCGCTGCCTGATACTGCGCCGTCTTCAAAGCTTTCACGTAACTTGGAATCAGCGCAAGATACTCCATCGGATCGATCAATTCTTTCGTATCGGCTTTTATAACTGTGTAGTGGACGTGCACTCCTGTCGAGCGCCCGGTTGTTCCGGCATATCCCAGCACTCGTCCACGGCAGACCCAATCACCGGGGCGAACACAAAATGCATTTAAGTGACCACAGATTGTTCTAATGCCAGGAAAAGGATAAGGGTGAAAAACTTCGACGTGGTAGCCGAGAGCACCTCTCCAGCCAGTTCGAATCACCTGACCATCGAGTAGATTGTAGACTTCTTGATTCAGTCGAGCTCCTAAATCAACCCCAGAATGGAAGGCGTGAGCGCCTGTGACGGGGTGTATTCGCATTCCGGCTTTGGATGTGACCAGTCCCATTCCAACAGGCGAATAAGGAATGTCGTCTCGCATAGGTGAAATCAGATAGCGCGGATAAAAAGGTTCAGGACCGTGCGGGCTGGTGTAGGAGCCGGCAAACGCGTTTATTGTCAACGCGGGCAAAGAAACTAGAGCCAATAGACTTGGCAAAAAAGAAGTCCATCGCCTTTTCAATTGGCGTTGTTTTAAGTTAGGCGGCGCACCACAGTCGCGTCCATCACCAGCCACTACAGAGAACCCCAGAGCACCGTTTCCCAGACTATATAAGTCTTACCACGCTGAGCCGTTAAATCGCCAAAGTGATTATATTGCCTTATAGGGCTGGGACCAAAAGCCGATCAGATTCTGTTGATTTTGATTTTGCATAAGCTCGTGGTGCGCAACCGTACACCCGTTTGAATGCTGTCCCGAATGATGCTTCGGATTCATAACCGACCATGGCGGCAATCGCAGCTACTTTGTGCTTCCCTTCTTTGAGCAACTGTCCAGCCGTGTGCATTCTCCAGAGAGTGACATACTGCGCCGGAGTGTAATCGGTCAAATTGGCAAATTTAGCTGCAAAGGCTGAGCGCGACATTCCAGACTGTTTCGCCAGGTCATCCAATGTTAGCGATTGAGACGAATTGGCATGTATGTATGTCAGTGCCTTACCGATCTGGTCGTCAGTCAATGCCTTGAGCCAGCTCCGACTCTCATTGCATTTGACCATATCTTTGGCAAGTTTTCTGATCACCTGAGCAAAAAGAACTTCAGTCAAGCGAGAAACTGTAAATTCAGTCCCGGGCTTTTTGGAATTGGTTTCTGAGGCAATCAATTTGAGTGTCGTATCCAGTGACGCTTCCAATTCGCCATGGTCGCCCATGATATGAACCAGTTCCGGCAAAACATTCATTAATGGATTAATGTCATCACAATCAAATTCAAAACAACCCATGATCAGGGTGGTGGCGGCGCCCCCTCCTCCGAATGTAGTCGTTTCTGGCGGATTTTCGCATGAGAACAAATCGAATAAATTGACAGTAGGCGACTCAAGTCTATCCTGCAGCACATAGCCTCGCACGCGGGGCAATAATAGGAAGTCACCGCCAGTAATGGCTACAGGTCCTCCGTGTGACTGCAGAGTTAGATAGGCGCTGCCACGTTTAACGAAGCAAAAATTGGCATGTTTGCTGGAGTCAACTTTAATTCCCCAAGGAGCAGACAGCTGGATTTGTCCGCTCAAAACACCTTTTAATCGAACCGATTTAAGTACATCTGATAAAACATCCACTAGGCGCAATCTCCGTGTTTGCTGGACGAATTCGATAGAAAATTGGACGATTAGATATGGATCGTCCAGCATTGTAAGTAATATTGTAAGTGCAAGCAGGTTTTTTTGATAGGCGGATTTATGACGGAAAGCAGAACAAACAAATTGAAGCGAGTAATTGTCTTTGGAGCAACCGGAGCGCAAGGTGGACCGGTTGTGGCTGAATTGCTCCGGCAGGGAGTTGCGGTCAGGGCTTTCACTCGTAATGCGGCAGCGGCAAGAAAAGTATTGAACGAGAATGTAGAAATATTCGAAGGCAATCTCAATGACGCAGAGTCTCTTGTAAAAGCCCTGACTGGTGTAGATTGCGCTTTTCTTCATCAACCAATGGTTTTGATGGCGGATGTTGCATTCAGTGTGAAAAACTTTTTGGAAGCGGCAAAGGCTGCCGGTTTACCGCGCATTGTCTATACCACGAGCGGTCCTGGTTTGGAACTCTTGAAGGGAGTACCATCTGTTGATCGTGGGCGCCTGGATGCTGAAACCTTTCTGCAATCAAGCATTCCGACTGTCGTATTGAAACCGACAATTTACTTAGAGAATTTGTTGATTCCATTTTTCATTCAAGCAATCAAAGAAAATGGCGTTCTCGATTATCCACCGGTCTCGGCTGATCGTAAGATTTCCTGGACATCTCTGGAAGATCAGGCCAAAATTGCAGTGGCAGCAATGACAAATGAGCAGGCGGTCGGTAAAGTATTCGACATCGCAACTCCTGAGCCATTAAATGGAGATGAGCTTGCTGAGAGACTCACTGTTTGCCTCGGGCGGACAGTAAAATTTGCGGCGCAATCACCAAAAGCACTTGCTGCTAAATTCTCCTCAATGGTTGATAGTACTGAAATTGGCGACGCCATCTGCGCACTTTATGAGGGCATTAATACTTTGCCAGCTGATGGATTCGTAGTTGACACTGCTTCCATTGAAAAAACTTTTGATATTTCTCTTTCTTCCACGTCTGTGTGGATTTTGCGTCAAAACTGGGATGCCGCAACAACGGTCTCACACTCAAAAACTGGTTCGTCAGAAAAATCCGAGTTTTCCAGAGTGACGCGCTAAATGACAAACGCTAAACGGATGCCCATTCAATTTGGCTATTGTCCAGGCAGGAGTTCGTCAAGTAATTTGTTGATTACCTGCGGATTTCCCTTGCCCTTAGTCGCTTTCATTGTTTCGCCAAAAAAGAATTGTCTGACTTTTTCTTTTCCAGATCTAAATTCTGCGAGCTGATCGGGAAATTTATTCAAAATTTCTTCGACCACATTTTTCAAACCACCCTCGTCGGATACTTGTGCGAGTCCTTTGTCTTGAATGATCTTGCCGACGTCGCCGCCGTCTTTAAGAAGTTCTGGAAGTAATTGTTTGGCGGTCGTGGAGCCTATTGTGCTTTTCGATACTGCATCCGAAAGATCAGCAAAATTCTTAGCAGTCACTTTCAATAGAGAGAATTCCAGTTTGCTTTCTTTTAAGTATGCCAAAGTTGGTCCGAGCAGCCAGTTTGAGACTGTTTTTCCATT
>JACMKL010000016.1 GCA_014380105.1 Candidatus Melainabacteria bacterium | reverse complement strand
TGGATGCGGAAAGATTGGTGACGGCAGGAGATGTTTACGATTATGTGCGAGCCCGATTAGGCGACAAAACTGAGTCAGAATGCTTGTCACAAAAAGTGTTTTACAAATTGCGGCGCGCGCTAATCGCAAACTACCGAATCGATAGAAACCTCATTTCTCCGGATACGAATTTGAATGATTTGCTGACATACAAAGAGATTGAAGAAGGTTGGCCATTTCTACAAATGTTTATTGACCTTGAAACTCCTGACTTTATTGGAGCCCAACGAGGGTGGATTGGCTTTAAACCAGCGCAAGTTCTTACTATAAGAGAAATCGTCGGTAGGCTCATTGGACTGAATGCAACTAAATTAGCGATCGAAGTAAATTCTGATGAAAATATTTGGCAGAGAGTAGTTGATGTGACTGTTCGTCAACTAAACGTAAATCGAGAAGATGTACAAAAACACACTAGTTTTGCACGAGACTTGGGGATGGATTAGTGCTTCTTCTCTTCTTTGTCTGACGACATAAATCCGACGCCCTCAATCACGTCTTCGAATTGGCGCTTCTTCGCTTCGGAATATGCGATGTCCTTTGCCCTGTTTGTTCTTTTGAAGCCGACAGGAACAGCAAAATCTTTAGCGAGATAATTTTTCTTCTTTATGGAAAGCGTAATAATGCTGGTGCGTCCTGCATCCAGCTTATAGCGCGCGCTATCAAACCAAGGCTTCTCAACATATTTTGTGGTATCACTTTCTTGCTTGTAGAACAGAGGAATTTCGGGGATTGTTGAAGTAAATAGAAATCTATTCACGAATTCGATTGCTTTTGGGGAAGTTTTCACCTGCTCCGAGCCATAAAGTAAACCATTCAATGTTCTATACTCGGTGCATTTGAAACCATTTATGGTCGACTTACCAATGCGTCGTGGAGGCGTTCTCAGCTTAGCACCATCCATAAACGGTCTAACAAAGACCAAACTGTTGAAACTGTTTATCGGTGTTTGCCAGATAATTTTTTTATCCAGGCGATATCCGTAGCAAGTCCAATCTGGTGCCTTTGCCACCATCTCAAAACCACCATCATAACTTACTGCTCGCACAGCATTTTTAGAAACGTAAAAGGTGTTGTATTTCTGAGTGATCACCCATTCATCTTCTGCCAGAGCCGGTGAGCCGATGCAAACGAAGATAATTTCGAGTAAACACAATTTCGTGATGGATTTATGCATATAAAAGATTCTTCCCAATTTGAACCTAAACATTTTACCCGGGTAATATAGACAAGAGAATATTACCCGGGTAAAATCGAAATGCGATGAGAGACAAGCAATTCTGATAAGAGCATGACTTATGAACCTTCCAACAGCAAAATATAAAACAGCAACTGCATTCGCTGGCGACAAGATGCTGGCGACTGGACCCGTCGACAGCGTGATAACGGGCGTGAAGAAAATGATTGATGATGGAGAGCATAATCTAATTCTGATCTTCGACGATAACGATGCGCGACCTATCGAATTTGATTTCCGAGGGTCAAAGGATGAGGTCGCAGCGCGCCTCCCTTCGATAAATCAAAATACGGATGTCTCAGAAAGTTTAGATGCAGACGAAACACCAAAAGGTCCAGGGCGACCCAAGCTTGGTGTTGTAGCTCGCGAGGTGACGTTGCTGCCGAGGCACTGGGAGTGGCTGAGCTCGCAACCTGGCGGTGCTTCAGTCGTGATTCGAAAACTTGTGGAAAACGCTCGACTCGCAAACTCCAGCACAGACAAAGTCCGAAGCGCACAGGAAGCGGCATACCGATTCATGTCAGCAATGGCAGGAAATCAAACAGGTTTTGAAGAAGCGACCAGGGCATTATTTGCTGGGGACAAACAGAAATTTGAGGAAAATATTTCCGCATGGCCAGCCGATTTGCGCAGGTATTCAACAAAACTAGCACGCGAATCTTTTGCTACTTCGTGAATTTCAAAACAAATTGGAACCCACCCACCTTCACTGAGTCGACTAAAGCATATTTGCAATGCTGATTATTGAAGAGGTTAGTCTATGAAGGCAGTGACGTGGCAAGGCAAGAAGAAAGTTCAGGTCGATACAGTACCAGATCCAACCATCATATCCCCTACTGATGCTGTTATCGAAGTAACTGCATCTGCAATCTGCGGTTCGGATTTGCACTTGTATAACGGGTTCGTTCCAACTATGGAAAAGGGTGATATCCTCGGTCACGAATTTGCGGGAAAAGTTGTCGCGGTTGGCAAAGACGTTAAACGTGTAAAAGTTGGTGATCGCATTGTTGTGCCATTCACTATTTCATGCGGCTCTTGCTTCTTCTGCTCTCAGGAAATGTTTTCACTTTGCAGTGAAACAAATCCGAGCGGAGAAAAACAATCAGCAATTATCGGCTATCAAACTGCGGGGCTATTCGGTTATTCGCACATGTATGGTGGCTACCCAGGCGGGCAAGCACAGTATGTGCGCGTTCCACATGTAGACGTCGGCGGATGTATTCTTCCGGAAGAAATATCTGAACACCACGCGCTTTTCTTGTCTGACATTTTTCCAACCGGATTCATGGCGGCTGAAAATTGCAATATCCAACCGGGACAATCAATTGCCGTTTGGGGCGCAGGGCCGGTCGGGCAATTCGCAGTGAGAAGTGCATTCTTGCTTGGAGCAGGGCGAGTTTTTATTATTGATAATGAGGTAGAAAGATTAGCGCTTGCAGTTGAAGCTGGCGCGATCGCGATCAACTATTCATTAGAAGATGTGTATCAGGTCTTAAAAGCAAAGACGAATGGTTTTGGTCCGGATGCATGCATCGACGCTGTCGGTATGGAATCTCATGGGCATACTCCCGACGCTGTAATCGATGGCATCCTGCAAGCGGTACATTTACAAACCGACAGATCGCACGCATTGAGAGAAGCAATGAAGTGTTGCAGAAACGGTGGCACCCTCTCAATTCCGGGTGTGTACATTGGCATTCTGGACAACTTCCCACTAGGAATTGCATTCGGCAAGGGACTGACATTCAAGATGGGTCAGACGCACGTTCAAAAATACATGCGTCCATTGCTTGAAAGAATAATGCGACACGAAATCGATCCACGCGTAATTGTCTCTCACCATGTATCGCTGGACCAGGTACCGGATGCATACGAAACATTTGCGAAGCGCGAAGAAAATTGCACTAAAGTGGTTATTTCACCTAACGCAGACGTGACAAGCGGTCAGAATCGGATAAAAGCGCAACTTGTAAAGTAACACATACGAAATCTGTTCAAAAAGCCCCAGGATACCGCCTGGGGTTTTTGTTTGAGGAAATTTTGCCAGATTTTATGGCATAATGCTTTTTCATATGAATATCTGGCGCTTCCAACTAGCAAAGACTTTCACCACCGCTTGCGCGGCAGTAATTTTGTCGACATCAGTTGCTGGTGCGCAGCAAGGTACTCCACAAGCTTGGTCACCACAACAAATGCAAGGCACCGCAGACAGTGCCAATCAAGGGGCCGCGGCGCAGCCCGCGCAGGCGGCGAATGCGCCTTCAGGCTCTCAGGGTTTCATTCTCAAGGGCGGGGTCGAACACTCCGCGGCTGTTCAACCTCTTCCACCTCAATATTTACCTGGACAACGCTTCAACGCTAATGCGATAGTTTCTGCACCACCTGTAGACGAATGGATTTGCATTCCACCATGGATCGCAGGAACATTTGTTGTTCAGCAATCGCTCATTGTGTCATACCTGGACTACAAAAGCGGTCAGCAAATGGCGCCGAATAAACTAGAGAAAATTTATCGCACATTTGACTATGGGCACCAACTCGATTCCAGCGGCAGGGTGTGGCATCTCAATCGGTGCCCATACAGAAACTCAATCGACACTGAGCGATCTGTTCAATACAATTTGATCAATATTTCGCGTTTTCTACACTCAGGCAATGATTCTGTAGTTGAGACTGCAAGCGGACCGGCATTGGTAGTCGCCAAAGACAATGGCGTAATTGTGAGATCAAATCAGCTTGAAACTTTAGGCAAATTTCAATATGACGGTCAGTCCATCATAAAAACAACTTCGATTAAAGCTTTCGATGCAACGGGAAGACCAGTTGATTTGATCGTCCGAGTTGAGCGCGCAAATATGCAGAAGCCATTCGTACCAGATCCATCTACCTTAGAGAGTTTTCGTAGATTCATGGAAGCACGCGCTGCTCAACGAGCCAACTGAGATTGCAAAAAGAAATGAAAACCTTCAACGGAATAATTCAAAATCTGCAAATCAAAGGTGCCAGCA
>JACMKL010000146.1 GCA_014380105.1 Candidatus Melainabacteria bacterium | reverse complement strand
AGGCAACTGCCAGAATTCTTCTGGTGGCTCAAATAGAATTCCAGAAAGGAAGATGAAACCAGCTCTGAATTGCTTTGTGACTGTGTCTTTGTCTTCTTCGCTCATTTTCGGAAGCACTTCTTTGAGTAGTGCGAGGCAGAAGCTCAAGTGGCGGCCTTCATCGCGTCCAATGTTTTTGAATGCTTCTTTGAAGACCGGAATATCGGTGCTTTCGTACATGCTGTGGAAAAGAGTGGACGATGCGACTTCGCCGAAAAGGAACGAGCTGAAAAGAATTGGCATTGGATAATGCTCGACTGCTTTTTTGTAACCGCTCCAATAACGAGAACCATTGTGATAAAGCCATTCAATATTATTGCGGGCTAGTTTGCCCAATTCGGTTTGTGGTTCGTATCCGAGAGGACCGCCCGGAGTCATCATATTGATAGCTTTGCCGCAGACTTCTTCGTGATTCATTTCGTCACGAGTGACTGAAAAGAAGCATTTGCGGATGGCATCTTCTTCGTGAGTTTCGTATGCGTGAATCATGGCACGGGCAAAAACGGCAGGTCCGGATGCATCGAACACTGACAAAAGTGACCACCAGTAGGCGATCGCGTATCGCTGATCGAGGGTGTAGCTTTCGACGTCCAGGGAAGCCCAGTCCAACTTGCCCGGCGACCAGCCTGGGTCTCTGGAATTTTCATATATTTCCATCAATCTTGGCGTTTCAACGCGCCAGTCAAAAGGGAAAATATTCAATCTTTCGGTAATGGCAGGCGCTGTCTCGATATTGAGAAGTAATTCTTCCGGATTGGGCATTTTGTCATGCTGGGTTGGTGCGCTAACAATTTGCGATTCCAGGGATTTTTCCAATTCGCCATTGGTTTCTTTGGCGACTGTCGCTGTCTTCATTTTCTTCTCCACTGCCATAAACTACCCCCTGGCTTCGTAAAGCCGGAAATCATTTACCGAACGGTCGGTCAATTAATAGAGTATCACAGGTACTGGATTCTCGCCATCCCCTCAGCGTGAAAATGGCAAATATTTAGCCCTGTTGGACTCTCTGGCGTCCGCCAGTCTGACTTGCCTAAATGGATGCGACGACTTTTTCGATTTCGACCAAATGGTCAAGTCTTGCCTGGATTAACTGACGTGGCAGCTGTTTTTTCTTGGCTAAGTTTCGCTCGTAGCTGTAGCTGGCGAGTAGCCACGCTGCGTTTCCTACGACGGCAGCGCTTGTGCCGACTGTCCCTACGACTGCTCCGCCATAGAACAAACCAATTTGTTTGCGTGGGCGGACGGTATATTTGTAGTAGCCGACTGTTCCAAGGATGCCCTGAGTCATCAAGGCGCCACCGATCAGTGGACCTATTTCACTTGTTTGCAACGCGACCTTCTCCAGTTTATGCATTATTTTGGTCTCGTTTGCGAGTTGTTTTTGAAACAGTTCGCTTGACTGTGTGTACAAACCAAGTCTCTGAGTGACTGGCAGTGAGGGAATTAGTGAACCGTCTACAACTGGAACCGCTCTCTCAAGTTTTTTGCATTCTTCAGCAAGAGCACCAGGTTTGAAATCGATCTTTTCGTTTAACGCTCTCTCAACGTCGCGGCGTGCGTGATTTTTCATCCATTTTGAGTAACCGGTGCTGAGTATAGGTGACACCATTGCTAAGCCACCACTGACGATGAATAAAATGTTTGCCGGCCCGTTTAGTTCGGGCTCTGTGACAGCTTTGTATGCAATACCTGCAGCCGTTGCACCGACTACGTTATATGAAGTGTTGAGCAAATAAAAGAGATTTTGAAACGCGAGATAGCTGCGAGTATCAATGCTGAATTGGGTGTATTCATTGATGAATGAATTACGCATGGCATGTAAAACCCTGCCTTCTGCGACTGCATATTCGTAGGCTGGGCTGCTTGAATTGCGCTGGACAAGAGCATCTCTCTGCGCCAGCAAATCGTCGATGTTTTTCAATTTTGAGGCGACAAATTTATTCGCCGATTTCGGATCGTAGCCGTTTTTGCGATTTTTCAATGAGAGTAAAAAATTTGAAGTTAGCTCAAGTCCAGAACCTGATGCTGCAATAATTGAAGTTGTGGTGGTGGCTTTTAGCGAATTTTCCAAAGCGCCTTTGTTGATCTGGAGTGGGTGTCTGCGCCCTCTTTCAAACTGGTCGACCGCTGTAATTTCAAATGCTAAACCACCTGCGGCTCCAGCTTCTTGCGAAAGAAAATAACGTAGTCTGCGAAACTTTGGTTGTTTCGCAGCTTCGAGGCGATATTTCAAACTGAATCGTTCGAGTTCGATTCCCTTTTGAAGAATTTGTTTTGTCAAAACTGTGTAATCGCGACTGAAACTATCAGCGGTGAGTGCTGATGTCGTCGTTGACTGTGCATTTACAGGCTGTGAAAAACTAGACTGTAAACATCCCTGCGCAAGCACAATTGCGACAAGTGCACTCGCAATTGATTTACGCGCAGCGCCAGCGTTCAGTTTTTTGTTTTTCAAAATTGATACCTATAATCTAAACTCAAAGATGATCACTCGAGAATGCCTACAGAATACTCTGTCAGTGCAGTGACTTCGATTCTTGAGTTCACCGCAACGAGCTTATGAGCTAAAAATAACCAGTTGGATAGAATTTTATTTTGGACCGAAGAAAAGTTTCTTTAAAACTCCATTGCCCAGTTCTTTGTTAAGTCCACGAACAGTAAATAGTGCCACGAATATGATCATCAAAACGACCTGGTGAGTGAATATCAATACGATCGGGTGAGCAGGCTCTACATGGTGACGAACGAAGATTTTTTCTTCGATATTGGCTCCGATGTTTATGAAGATGCTCATAACGACCGACTTATAGAGCACTGAATAAAAAAGCGGCTTGTGGCTAAACTTCTCCATTAAGGGCAATTTTTGTGCGATGACAACAATTTTGGCTAGTGCAAGCGCTTCAACGAGAGCGACAATATAACAATGAGCAAAGTCATTAATTCCATGCTGGGCTAAAACTAATGCCTTCATGGTGGATAAAAGTGACAGGCTGACAAAAAGGTAGACGACGATGGAAAGAATTTCTTTGCCTTCTTCAATTAGCCGCTCTTTACGGCTTTGCTTAGCTGTCGCAGCTGGTGTCTGTACTTCCAATTCCATATTTATCCTTACTATGTTGCAAGCCTGCAAAAAAGGGGAGCCCTGGGTAATTTTTTGTGCTGATGTGATATCGTAACCGGATTGATAGTCATTTGAAATTATGACTCTGACCGTTTTCCTCTTGGAGAGCGGCTGTTTCCGTTGAACGACATCTTGTTGGTGTTATTTATCGGTTGGCATCCCGAAAGTTCCGCTACCTGACAGGAGAATCAGTATGAGTCCTACGTTAGCAAAAACCGCAACGCACATGGTCACTGAGCAAGAAGCTTACGACATAGCAACTGACGCTTACGCCTATTTCTATCCAATGGTGACAATGGAAGTGACACGTCGTCAGTGCACAAATCACGGAATTGGAGCAGTGCCTGGTTTTGGTCCTGCCAATCTTTTCTCCCACATGCGCGCTTATCCGGACGCTGACTTCAAAACCGTTGTTCGACCAAACTTTGACACACTTTATTCAATCGCCTGGCTCGACATCACCAGCGAACCAATTGTCTTGACTGTTCCAGATTCAAAAGACCGTTATTACCTTTTGCCAATTTTAGACATGTGGTCTGATGTGTTCGCCTCGCCAGGTTGGCGCACAAGCGGCACGCAAGAACAGCACTACGCGATTGTTCCACCAACATTTACAGCGGAATTGCCTGAAGGGCTTCAGAAGATTGTTGCTCCGACTCCTTATTCCTGGATGATTGGTCGCATCAAAACTGATGGTCCTGAAGATTATTCGAATGTTCACGCCTTCCAGGACGGTTTGAAATTGACACCACTCTCCCAATGGGGAAAGTCGGCATCACCTGTAGTGGCAAAAATCGATGGCAGCATCGACATGAAGACACCGCCTCTAGAAATTGTGAATTCAATGTCTGCCGCGGACTACTTTGCACTGTCTTCCGAATTGATGACCAAGCATTCACCTCACGTTACAGATTGGTCGACTTTAGCTAGACTGCAAAAAATTGGCATTCAACAGGGTAAGAAATTCGACTTCAAGTCTTTGAGTGCAGATGCGCAAAAAGGACTTGAGCGCGGCGCCAAAGATTCATTGAAGACTATGTCTGAAACTCTCAAAATCATGGGACGCCTGGTCAATGGCTGGTTAATGAATACTGACACCATGGGTGTTTATGGAAACTATTATCTAAAGCGCGCTGTTGTTACTCTCGTTGGTCTTGGCGCAAATCAGCCTGAAGACGCTGTCTATCCGATGAACCTGACTGATGCAGACGGTCAAAAAATGGATGGAAACAACAATTATGTACTGCACTTTGAAAAGTCTGAGTTGCCACCAGTCAATGCGTTCTGGTCGTTGACCATGTATGACAAAGACGGCTACCCAGCTGCCAACAGCATCAACAGATTTGCAGTCAGTTCCTGGATGCCATTCAATTACAATTCTGATGGTTCACTCGATTTGTACATTCAAAATACGAATCCGGGTGCAGACAAAGAAGTGAATTGGCTTCCTGCGCCTAAGTGCGAATTAGGCATGACTATGCGTCTGTACGCACCTAAAGCATCTGTTTTAGAATGCATTTGGAATCCACCTGCAATTAAGAAAGCCAAGTAAGTAACTGGGACAGCCCGAAAATTTAAAATGGTTTTGAAATAATAGCCCTCCTGAACAGCTTTCAGGAGGGCTATTTGATTTTTTGATTACGCTTAAACCTTAGTGAGCGGTTTTGAACGGTCCTCTGTAACCGGTGCTTTCTTGCAGTAATACTGCGTTCATCATGATTTTTTCGATTGTCTTCTTATCAGAAGCGTTGCTCGAAGCGACCATTTGTTTGAATGGAATCACGGCGCTCAGAGCTGACGGAATCGAGAAGTCCATCGCGAACGCTCTAATGTCTCCATTGAGCACTTGCGATTTTGCTTGACGATATCCGATGCAACGGCAATGGTGAGCAATTGAATCGAAATCAGTTGCGCCGGAGCGGCTCAACAGAACCATTCTGCCTGGGTCTAATGTGACGAGCTTGCCGCCGGAAACAATCTTGATTCCCTTAGGACCGTTCTGGTGGAAGTCGTAAATTGCAACGTCGTTTCCATTTTCCATAATGAATGCGACTGAGCCAGCTGGGATGTGGACATTACCTTCGTGAGTTCCAACAACAATGTCCTTGGAAGGAGCGAAGATCATATTGCCTTTGTCAAGGTTAAAGTAATTGTCCTTCGTTCCTGAGGCAAGCTGAATTCCGGCGGTTTGCAATCTGGCTAGCTCAGAATCGTTGGTGTTGAATACCGTGCTGTATGTTTTGTCACCTTCGATGATGCCGCACATCTTGCTATGTCTGAGTTGTTTGATGAATGCATCTTCTTCATCTTCTTCGTCAGACACCCAGCCTTTCTTAGGAGGCGTGATGTCGTTTGGAGTTTTGCTCAGAACGAAGAAGTCGTTGACATTGCCACCACTTCCGAGGAATGGAAGGAAGCCGCCACCATTCAAGAATCCGAAGAAGAACTGGAATGGGCTAACTCCGCCTGTCCCAGGAATTGGAGGCGCAGGTGGCGTTGGTGGACCAGGTGGATTAGGCACTATTCCGTTGAATTCGATGCAATCTGAAATCAGATTATTTCTACCCTTTACGTTCAGAACGCCGCCGATTGGAGAAATTATTCCACCGGTCACCGGGTCTACGTTACCTAAGTGGATGCAGTCTCCAGCGTGGACAATACCGTCTCTCGTGTCGAGGTTGAGGTTTTGTCCTGGTCCGGTGTTAAAAGCAACGATGCCGGTTGTGTCAGCATTGTTAGTTGCCTCGATCAGACCATTATTCACAACTGTCAGCGTTCCGCTTCCAGGGGTGGCTAGTCCGATGACGATGACGCCACCATCACCGGTCGTTCCGTTTGCAGTGATCGATGAGCCCGTATTCACGACCAGTCCGCCGTTATTTCCGAGTTGAATTAAGCCACCATTTTGACCATTGGCCCCGATACCGCATTCCAGACCGTTAATGCTGGAATCTCCAACGATAAACGGATTGTTGGAAGTGGTGGTCACGCTGACGTTGCCACCAGTGCCACCAGGTCCTGCGTTGACATCGATGCTCAAGAAGTTGCTGTCGCAATCAACAACACGGAGGTTGGAGCTCACGGTTGTGACCGTTCCGCCGTTGCCTGTGCCGTTGCCTAGAGCTTGAATTGTGTTGACCACAATGTCCTGTCCTGGTGCTCGAAGGTCTATGGTGCCACCACTGGAGTTGTTGGTGCCGCTCGAAATGATATCTCCACCATTTTGAATGCCGCCGTCTCCGTAGATTGTGATGTTGCCACCACCACCGGCTCCGCTGGCTATTACGCTGTTGCCTTCAAGATCAACAACTCCGCCATTGGCGACGATTGTGATTGGACCGCCGACGCCGGTAGCGCTTGAAGTATTGATATCTGTGCAGAATTCAATACTTCCTTGCTGTGTTTCCATATAGACGGAAAGTGGATTTCCAGTCGCGCCCAACAAGTGGTTGCAGCCTTGAATTTCACGAATGTCTACGGTGAAGGTGTTGCCACCGATGTTGTAGTAGACGTCGTGTCCAGGGGCCAGAATGCTACCGTCGCCCGTGACGCTGATTTCGCCCTCATTACCGACAGCATTGAAGTAAACGTCACCATTCGGAGTTCCGAGTGTCGAATTTGTGCCGAGGGTCACGTTGAGCGGCGTATTTGGTGCGTCGATGGCGACGAGATGAAGGTCACCGGTAGTCGACGTGACATCAGCATTTTGCGCCAATGCAATGTTGCCAGAACCAGTGTTGACATTGACGTTTCCGCCAGTCGCGGTCGCATCTCCGTTGAAATCGACGTCACCACCAGTGGTCAGCCCTTGAGCGGTCAAGTTGAGGTCGCCGTTGGTAGCAGTTAGAGTGCCGCCACCGGAAGTT
>JACMKL010000145.1 GCA_014380105.1 Candidatus Melainabacteria bacterium | reverse complement strand
CATCTGTCCCACAATAGAACCGTCCACGTATTCGACAGCTGAGTGAAGTATAGATTGCGGATGAACGACAACCCGAATTTGGCTCGCCGGAATATCGAATAACCAGCGCGCCTCAACTATCTCCAAGCCTTTATTCATGAGAGTTGCAGAGTCAATCGTGATTTTCTGACCCATGGACCAATTGGGATGTTTGAGGGCATCACCCTTGGTGGCACTATAAATTTGCTCTTTACTCCAGGTGCGGAACGGACCACCTGAAGCGGTCAGCCAAATCGAGTGAATATCTTTCTTTGTATGTCCGACCATTGATTGAAAAATTGCAGAATGCTCACTATCGACCGGAATGATTGTCGCTTTGTATTTCTCAATCATCGGCATGACGGCTGCGCCTGCGGCGACCAGAGTTTCTTTGTTGGCGAGGGCAATGGTCTTGCCCCTGGAAATTGCGCGCGCTGTGGGTTTCAGTCCAAGAAATCCGACAATGCCCGTCACGACTGTCTCAGCGTCGTTATCGGCAGCAACGCTTTCCAAACCTGCGGCGCCTGTCAAAATGTCTACCTTAAAGTTTGAGCCCAGAGCTTCCTTCAGGACGTTTCTTTCGGTATCGCCTGGAACGCTCACCATCGCCGGCTTAAACTGCCTTATCTGCTCTGCTAACAGCGCTAGATTGCTTCCGCCTGCCGCCAAAGCAACCACTTCAATTTGCTCCGGGTGGGCCGCCGCAATATCGAGTGTCTGCTTCCCAATCGAGCCAGTTGAACCCAATAAACTAATTTTCTTCGCTGCCATATTCGGCTTTTCCACCTGACTACTGTCTTTTCGGCTAATTTTACTACTTTGTCCGTGTATGATTCACGTCACCTTTTCTATGTTTCGAAGGAAGGAGTTTTCCAATGCCTCGCAAATCCGCCATATCAGACATGGTGCGCACTTTTCTATTTGCGGTCTCTATTCCGCTGCTCGCCGCGTGTAATCCAGAGCAACACTTAGCCTGGTCGCCTGACGGTAAGGTTTTGGCGGTTATCGGCACAGACGGGTTGCGAATCTCGACTAATGGCGGCACCAAACTTTCTGAGCCGATTGATGCCTCTGCTGGACTTCTATCCTGGTTTGGCGACTCTAAGCGCTTGTTAGTGGTTTCCGGAACAAACGCACAAAATTGGTCTGATGTGCAGAAGAAGATCGATAAATCCGAATTGGATAAAATCAAAACTTGCGCGAAACAGTTGAAAGATGCACTAGAAAAGTGTGATGGCAATTTCACTCGTTGTCGCGAGATGTTGAAACAAACTGGTATTACTGCAGACTATATTCCAGAAGCGCTTCATTATCTGCGCACTACAGATGATGCTGTAATGACCAAAATGCTCGGCAATTCCTGGCAGTCTTTGAAGCTTGCTGAAACTCAGGTGGTATCACTTCAGATTGGTGAATTAAGTAAGAATTCTTTAGAGCTGAAAGAACCAATTTTCAATACCTCAAAGAAGTTAGAATCTGCGAAAGTCAGCCCAACAAACGAATATATTTCAGTAGTTGATACGGACCGAAACCTTCGCATCTTTGGTGTCGAGCAGCGCGAGAAAGGCTGGAGGGCGCTATCGAAAGTTGTGACCACTTTGCCTGACTGGGACGCTAACACAAATGTGCTCTATGTGGTTCGTCAGAAAACAATTCCAGGTGAACCTAAAAATGAAATGCAAGAGCTTGTTGCACTAAAGATCGATTACAAAAAAGAAGCGCAGATTGCATATGAACATTTAGCAAATGTTCATAACAGTAATCAAAAACTTCGCGCCACTGCATCTGGTGACATTTATTTGATGGCGAGTGATGTTGGATTTGCGGCGCTGAAAAAATCCAAAGGTTATTCACCTGTTGGGCTCTACAACTTCAATTTGGCGTCCGCCAAAGCTCGTAAACTTTATTCACCGTCGACCAATGAAGGCATTTCCTCCTTTGAAGTCAGTCCTGATGGAAAATTCATTGCCATAAGCTCCAACAGCGGTTTGGTCAAAATTCTTTCGTCCAAAGACGGAAAAGTAAGAAGTACGGTGGCTCAGCAAGTCAAGGGCGCTGGTGTGATATATGCGCCCGTCTGGAGAAACAACGATGAACTTTGTTTCCAGCACGTTTTTCCCAACAAAAATACGTCGAGACTAGAACTCTACTCTTTGGAGACCAGCACGACCAAGGAATTGAGTGCTAATTGGCCTTCGAAGGCTATTGTCGGTATCCTCAACGAAACAGAGTCAAGCTCCATGAGCCTTGACGATATGATGAATGAACTTCGAACTGGCAAACCTTGAGGCCGATAGATGACTTTTGTAAGGTTGTTGAAAGTGTGTTAAAAGTCCTCAGTTTGGTGCGAACAAGATATTTCTGGGTATGATTTACTAAGTTATTTCGGACTTCAGTGAGCATGCAGCCATGACTGAGATAGAAACCCCAATCAAACAACTACCGAGCATTGATACTTACCGGATTCTCACTCTCGACAATCCTGAGAATATCGGCAAACTAAAGACTGCCTGCAAGCGGGCAGGGCACGAGGTTGTACCGGTCTATACAATTTTTGAAGCCATGCGTTTTTTGGAAACCAAAGACCATGTTGACGTAATAGTGGCAGCCGCACATCTAGAACGTGAGAGCGTTTTCGAGTTTTTGAAGAAAGTCCGGGACGCCAGTTCGCACCTTCACGGCGTCAAATTTTTAATGCTTTGCGCCGAGCCCGGACCGCTCGGCAAAGCCACCAGCTCGACCGTCGAGATTGCTGCCAACGCTATGGGCGCCGACAAATACATTCTGATGCCGGTTTTTGATGCCGAAGAATTGATGCGAGAGATTGCGGAATTGTTTCCACCAATTCCAAGTAAAGAAGTATAGTTCCTTCCCGCGCCCACAGGCTTCGCTGCAACTGATGTCTCAACCGCAAACTGGCGAAGAACTTCCAGCAATTCCGGAAACACGTGTTGTAAGAATACAACGCGTTGTGTCTGCACTTTCTGAGTTCGAACAGGACGAATTGAATTTTGCGCTTCAGGCGGCTCGCATTAATGAGATTCAGAGTCGGCTCACTGAGCCAAAAAGTACGTTGAATTTGGCGCTGCACACAACACTGTGGAGCGGCTCGCTATTTGGTTTGGTTGGTGGACTCGTCTGTGGTCTTCTGACCGGGCTCCAGTTTGGATGGGTCGCAGGGCTCGTGGCATTCTCATTGCAGGCAATTGTGGGAGGTGTGGTTTTCGGACTTTTTATGGCGGCCATGATGATTGGTGGACTCAAACTAAGTATGAAAGGTGTCTCGAAGAATCTGAGCACAAGTAAAAGTGCACTGTTTCAAGTGCGTCAGGTAGAACTACTGATCACTGATGCGGAAGCATTCGAGCTAAGTAAGTCGATGATATCTTCGAAACGAGGTTGGAAAGTTGAATCCGTAAACAAAGAGGAGAAGTCGCTGAGAGCAACTACACCACCGACTTGGCGCAGTCCGGGTGAAATTGTCGGCGTGCAAATTTACGCAGCAGGCGATGCGCAGAGCGTCGCAAAAATCTACAGTAAGCCGCTCTTTACTGCTATGGATTTTGGTAAGAACGCCATGAACGTGGCGGAAATGGCGAAAGAAATAGAAGATGCCGGACAAGTGCACCACTATCTCAAGATGGAACCGTAGAATAAGCGAGCGCGTGGTGAGTGGCTTTGAGCTGCATGTAAAATTACGGGGCAATAAAAGTAGTGTCGATGTTTTCTAGCTACTTTCCGTGGTCTTGTGTAGAACGTCATTTGCTTCTGATATGCCCTATTTGTGCGCTTTTACATGATGCTGCTTAAGAAATGCCACTCTGGGATCGCGTAATTTTTCCCTAAGGGCGCCTTAAAAACGCGTTGCCAAGCGGTTTTGTTAAATCGCGTGCCACCATATCCGGTGGTGATTTGCGTGCCGATATCGGCACGCATTTTGGCTGAATTCTCTACCGATAGAGGCAAGGATTTCGCCTAAAACGGCTTCCGATAACGGCACCGATTGCCACTGGGAATGGTTCAAGGTGGGCTAAAATGCCCAT
>JACMKL010000144.1 GCA_014380105.1 Candidatus Melainabacteria bacterium | reverse complement strand
AGTTGCTTCGTCTACGAGAATTCCGATGGCGAGTGCCAGACCGCTCAGAGTTTGAATATTGAAGGTTTGACCGGTCAGCCATAATCCGACGATTGCTGACATGAGCGAAAGCGGAATAGTCGTTACAACAATGAGTGTACTTCTCCAATCTTTTAAGAAGAGAAGAATCATAACGCCCGGCAAAATTGTCCCTAATAAGCCTTCGTGAAATACATCAGCGATTGCTTCGCGAACATATTTTGACTGGTCGAATTCGTAGGAGATTTTGACATCGGGAGGTAAAACCGCTTGCATGCGGGGCAGTGCTGCTCTCAAAGAATCCACAACAGATACTGTTGAGGCATCAGCTCTCTTCACGGCTGGAATATAGACAGTGCGCTTGCCTTGATAGAGTGCGTAGCCTGCCAGGATGTCGGATGAGTTTTGAACCAGTCCGATATCCTTCATAAATATCTGCGGACCGTGTCCTGTTCTGATTGGCAGATAATCCAGTTGATGAATGTCTGGAAGGTCGGTATTAACTGGTGCTATCCGTAGATAGTCGCCTGTGCGAACATTGCCTGACGGCAAAACCTGGTTGCCGGTCTCGAGAGCTTTAATTACTTCATCGCCAGAAATGTTGTATCGGCGTAATTTGTCAGCATCAACGCTAATCACTACGCTCCGAATATTGCCTCCGAAAGGAGGTGGTGCCTCTGCACCAGGAACGGTGGCAAGCATCGGTCGAATACGCGTATACGCTAAATCTTGTATCTCATCTACCGTTTTGGTATCTGAGGATAGGACAAGCTGTCCAACCGGCAAACTGCCTGCATCAAAGCGCAGCACAAAAGGGTTATATGTGCCTTTTGGCATCAGACTAGTTGCTCTATTAGCCATCGCCACAACTGCTGCCATAGCGCTTGCCATGTCAGTGTCTTCGTGGAAGAACACCTTAATGAGTGCTAAGTTTTGAACCGTTTTAGATTCAATGTGTTCGATGCCCGGAACGTATAAAAAATACAGTTCGTAAGTGGAGGTGATGTAACCTTCCATTTGCTCAGGCGACATGCCGCCGTAACCTTGAATTATGTAAATGGCAGGAATTTTTAAGTCGGGAAAGATGTCCCGCTTCATGTTTGTGATTGCCATTGATGCCACTAAAACAATGCTAATGACCGCCGCCACCACAGTGATCGGTCGTTTCATTGCTAGTGCAATAATCCACATAACTTCGTCCGGTTCCTATTTGTCCTTGGTGCTGCCTTCGACGATGTCTACCAGCTGAAGGAAGGGTTGCAGGTCTCCCTGAGCATAACCAAGTGCTAAAATTGACCGCCACACGTCGACTTGTGCCAGTGCGTCCTCGACCTCAGCTTCAGCAAGAGCTTTCTCTGCCTCCGCCAGTGATACCATGTCGGTTAACCCGGCGCTATAGCGTCTCAGTACCTTTATCTCGCGCACTTTTGCTGATTCGACCAGAGTAGGTGTTTCTGCCGCAACCTTGCGTGCCATCTCCAGCATCACTCGTGCCTGCGCATCCTTTTTCTCAAGCACTTGCATTGCCAGGTCAAAATCTGCCTTGGCCGCCAATTCGTTGCTCAACGCCATTTTCTTTTGTGCTTTCAAAGGAAAATATTCCATGACTGGAAAGCTGTAAGAAACGCCCACCATATAATTGAAAACTTGAGGCAGAAAGCCACCTGCAACTTCTCTGATCGGATTGACGTTAGAGCCGCTACCACGGCCCCATACTGATGCGTTGAGCCATAGATGTGGGCGATAGGCTTTATCAAGTACATCGCGCTTGGCTTTCCAGCGCAAAATTTCCGCTGATTTCAGGCGTGCAAGAGGATGAGCAGATAAATCAAGTGCACCCTGTTCTGCCACTTTCAACGGGCTTCTGATTAGAGGATCTGAAACAATGTCTATATCGCTAGTGGCAGTTCCCATTTTTTCGGCGAGTGCGACAAGCGCAAGCCTGGTATTTTTTTCTGCTTTTATCAGTGCAATACGTGTCTTCGAAACTTCGTAATCCCAGTCTGCAGAATCAACACCTGGACGTAAACCGGACGCGACCAGAGTTTTTGCGCGCAAGCTAGCTGCCTGCATATGTTCGAGTGCAGCATTTGTCGAGCGGATGATCTGCTTGGCTGCGACTGCATCCAGGAACGCATCAGCGGACTGAAATGCGACATCTAATTTGGTCAAATTGACGTCGGCTCTCGCGGTGCGCGCATCGGCATACGCAAATTTGTCGTTTGCTTTTCGCAAGCCATAATCAACGAGCAGCCAGTTTAGGTTGCATCCTTGTAGGTTGTTGACTTCTGGTGCAAAATTAGTTTTTGTAGCTGGCGGACCTGAGTCTACTGGTACTGTATCGAAGCCTGAGACATTGTTCATGACGACGCTAGCAATTCGGTTGCTCGTCACGCCAGAGACTTGCACATCAAAGTTAAGGTTGGGCAAATATTGTGTTTTTGCCAGTTCAACATTGCCTTTGGCCGCTTTTAGTTTGAAGAGTTTGCTCGTAATTGTCGGGTAATTACGCAGAGCGATGTCAACGCTTTCTTTGATTGTGACTGCTGAAGTAGGTCGAATAGGCTGAAATTGTATGTCCGGAACTTCTACTTCTCGCCCAACTGCAAAAGCAGGAATATTGGCAAGCAGCATTGTTACTATCGGCAGGATAGCGATCATGCGTTTTGCTAATATCGAGAATTTCATCAAATAGTTGCTAAATTCATGCGCGCGGTACAGGTGCTTGCTGACGAGAGATCGTCAACCGAGCTAGCGGCCGCTACAGGACTGTGTTTGAGCCGGGTCTATTTTACTAGACGGCTCTTTCTTCGACTACCCCTCGTGGTCTTGATATCGGTTGATATATTGTGGATTTCAGCTTCTCAAAGTTTCGGTTAAAAAGAGTAGAATCAAGCAATCAATGCCTTAGTTCAAAAGCAGCTCGGAGCAGCTGGTATGGTGAAATTTAAGATAGCGATGAGAATTGCCATGTGCCTTCTTTTGTGCGCTGCCAACAAAGCGCATGCCGATTTGCTTGGAGACATGGTTGGTGATAAGGCATCTGACAATCGCGATACACGTGCTGATGCGCTTTTTAACACATCCAATAATCCGCCAGATTACGATGATGCAATTCACAAAGAAGATTTGCTCGATATGCGACGATTGAAAAATCAGCAGAAACAAGACGCACAAAAACAATCGCAGGACAGTGGCGGTTTGTATGATCGCTTTGATGGCTCTGAATTTAAAAAGCAGTCATATATAGACTCAGATTTTAGACGCAATCCTTTTCGCGACCTATATAAATCAAACTTGACTCCCCCTGACCAGAGTGATTTGCGCAGACGTTCGGATAGTAAGCGTGATGACGACGATAAAGAAAATGATGCCGATGATGTTGAAAAAACTAGAAAGCATCTAGCTGACCGACTCAGGAAAAAGGACATGGCGCGCGACTTAAGAGATTGGAGAGAAGTGACAAAACCCATTCCGTACCTTTTGCATGATTGGGTGCCAGCCAGTCCTGATCCAATTCATAACGGTGGCTTTGTGAAAATGCCAGACAATGGCTCGCCGGTCCCTTACCGCTTGAATGGTCACATGGATCCGGAGAGAAATTTGCCATGGGCGAAGGGAGATTAAACACATGTGTGCAAAGTATTTGTGCAAAACATTGAGCCCAAATGTGTTGAAGAAAATTCTGGCTTCAATTTTTGTGCTAGGAGTATTCTCTTCGTCAATTGCGTCGGACCAAGTTTTTGCAAGAGTAGTTTCGAAAAATGCCGATTGGAGAACACCTCTTGTTGAAGGAGAACATAAGCTTCAGAGTAAAGAATTAAGCGCTGCTGAATCGGCTTTCAGACAAGCACTCGCTAATGTCAAAAATGACTCCAAGAGTACGCCGGAAGATTTGGCTTTGTGTATGCAAAGTCTTGCCTATGCCTTGTACATGCAAGACAATTTTGAAGATGTTTTACCATTGCAGAAAAAAGCTTTGAAAGTAATGGAAAAGGCTTATGGCAAAGAGAGTGGAAAAGTTGTTGGACCATTCATTCTTTTAGGTGCATTATTTGAAGATGAAGGCGAGTACAAAAACGCTGTCAAATACTACCAGAAGGCAGTGAACATCACCCTCAAAGTCGATGGTCAAAACTCGCTTACATACGGCGATTATCTGCACCGTCTCGGTCGCGCCACTTTTAAAAATGGCTACCCAATTGCGGCCGAAAATTTGTACTACGAGGCACTACAGGCGGTGATGAAGCAATCGGCATTGCCATCTGGAGATCTTCTTGAACAGCATCTGAGTGACTACATTGATTTATTGTCGAAGTCCGAAAATCGCGGCAAGATTTTGAGCTCATACTTTCAGAAAGAACTATTGAAGGACAGAACATCATCTATAGAAAGATTGGCATCGTCTTCAGGCTCACGCTGGAATAAAGAAGTTTCTGTGCGTATTGCAAACGGAGCTTCTTCTTCTTCTTCTTCTTCTTCTTCTTCTGAAACAGTTGGTAGGGCACTTACTCCTGTGAACTCAACGATTGTTCCGGACCGCCCGATCAATGATTTTGTAGCACTAGAATCAGTCAACAAACAGCGAGTCGCGTTTTATGAGCGTTTAATTGCTACTGATATTGATTCGCTGGGAGCCGAGCATCCAAGCGTTGCTCGAGATTTAGGTGGACTTGCTTCGATTTATTTAGCGCAGAGAAAATTCGAAGAAGCAAAGCCATTACTTTCAAAAGCATTAGCCATTTACGAAAAAGTCTACAGTGAGGATGCCGCACCGGTTAAGCGCACCAGAGCGATCTTGCAGTTGATTTCGGAAGAGACCAGTCAACCTGTTCAAGCTAAAAATCTCGACCTAACTTATATTTCCAATCTGCCGCCGATTTCGCAGTCAGTAAAAAAACTAGAAATTGCTTATCGCCTTAACGATTTGGCTTTTGCAAATTATTGTCAGGGCAAAATTGATAGAGCCGAGAAAATATATTCTTGGGCAGTTGCAAGTACCGCTAGTTCTGCTGGCGAAGCAAGCATGCTTGCAGTTGCAAGCCTCATCGACTACAGTCGCGCGCTCCGAAGCGGACGCCATCAGCAAGAAGCTGACTTTATGGACGATACAGCTCAAGCGCTACTTCGCCGAAATATCGCCGCAGACGCTAGTCGTTTCAATCCATAAACATAAAGCCAATCGCCAACGGGCAATCCAGCTAAGTACAGTTTGAATAGAAAAAATTTGGACAGTACTGGATTCGAACCAGTGACCCCCACTATGTCAAAGTGGTGCGCTACCAACTGCGCCAACTGTCCTCATGTGTCAAGCCTGAGAGTCAAACTTGAAAGTCAAATCTCAGAGTCAGATTTTAGCGCGCCAAACGCAGGAGGTAAACCTGCTTGTTACGCTTATACATGCTCGAGTTCTAACTTGAGTTCTAAAGAGGCATGGCCAATTATGCGCAAGCCGCTGGTTGCAATTTACAACCCAGCCCATCAGTTTCGGGAAAAAATTGGAGGCGGCACCCAGATTTGAACTGGGGGTGAAGGTTTTGCAGACCCTTGCCT
>JACMKL010000143.1 GCA_014380105.1 Candidatus Melainabacteria bacterium | reverse complement strand
TGCCGTGGTCGTCTTTGACGACGCCTTCAACGACTGCAAAATAGGCTCTCTTAGCCTTTCTTTCCTTTATTTCTTTTTGAAGGTGATTGAGTGCGACGTCGCTCTTTGCGACAACAAGAAGGCCAGAAGTATCTTTATCGAGTCGATGTACAATGCCCGGGCGCAACGTTCCGTTGATACCTTTCAGTGAATCTCCAATTCGACTCAATAATGCATTAACAAGCGTCCCGGTTGAGACACCGGCACCAGGGTGAGTAATCATGCCTGCTTTTTTATTGACGACAACGAGTTGATCGTCCTCATACAGAATGTCTAAATAAATATCCTCGGCAACGAGCTCAAGTGGCTCAGGATCAGGGATTGTGACAGTGACAATTTCTCCACCTTTCACTTTTTGACCGGCTTTCATTGGTTTGTCATTGACCAAAACTTTGTCGTCTTCAATCAATAATTGAATGCGATTGCGAGTCAATTCCGGCATTTTGATGAGCAAATAATGATCGAGCCTGGACGGCAGCAAAACTTTTTCAGATTCCGGCGCACCAACTTCAGAAGCTTCCACCGTAAAACTGATGGTATCGCTTTCGATATCATCACTCATGGTGTGCTACTCGTTTTGTCGCTAATAGTTTGAGGCTGTGACTCTGTGTCGGTTTTCACTTCTGAGGATGCATCCTTTTCTGCCTTTTCTTCTTCGTCTTCTTTCTCTTTGACGCCAAGCCTGGATAGCAAAATCAGTCCGAGCCCTACATTTATAAAGGTATCGGCGACGTTAAATACAGGGAAAGTGAAGAACGAAAATTCGAGAAAGTCTATAACGTGCCCGAGCGTGAAACGATCGATGAGATTTCCAGCGGAACCACCCAGGATGCAGCTTATGCCAATTAATTCTGCAATCGGCAAGTGACTGGATCTCACAATTCGAGAGATTAGCCAGACGCCTACGCACACAGTTAGAAGCGTCGCCAAAACAGCCATCATCATTGCATTGCTCTGCCCGAAGCTAAATGCAGCTCCTGTGTTTGTGGTCAGAGTAAATTGCAAAAAGCCGGGCATGAAGGGCTCGGTGTTATGCATTTGCAAATTCTTGAGCGCCCAGTCTTTGCTCAGTTTGTCGAGTGAACAAGTGATAGCGATGGTAAGAAACGCCAGCGCAAATTTGACACCTGTCATTTTTACTTCGCGTCCGAATCTTTAGCGTCTCTCTTTTCTTTCTTCTTCGCTTCTTTTACTTTCTTCTTTTCGGTTCTTTCAGACTTGTTGGAAGTTTCTTTGGCATCTTTTGTTTCAGATTTGCTTTCGGTTGTGGTTTCTTCCTTCGTCTCAGTCTTGGTTTCGACTGATTCTTTGGTTGAATCTTTCGCTGATTCTGATGTTTCTTCCGTACTCGGTTTTGCCTTAGACTCGGCACTGGCGTCGGCTTTCTTCTCATCGCCGTCGGCTTTGGTTGCAACGTCAGTTGTTTTTACTTCAGGAGTATCTTGATGATCAGGAACAACGTTCATACGTCTGGTCAGAATAGTTAGTCCCATCAGATGATGCCTGGATGCGTTTGTGATACCAACTGTCGCCATCAAAAGTTCGTTGCGATTTTCACTGTTGGCGGGCATCACACGTTCAATGGTGCCACCATCCACCGGTCTCATCAATTTGATGAAATCTGGTTCTGGCGCCTGGGGATATTTCAATGGCTGGTTGGTGATGGAGCAAATGGCAGCCAATCCGACCGGCAATGAGAGGTCTACTTTGGCGGAAAATTGTTTGCCGGATCTCACTTGCTCTGGGGCTGAGAAACTGGCGTTCAATTGGCGCGCGAGACCGAAAGAGACACGTACTTTTTCGTAATCAATGCGATCTCCTGCTATTTTCCAGGTAGCTCCGAATTTCTTCAAAAATAATCTGCCTTCAGAAACCGAATTCAATTCGCCTTTTGTGCCGACGTCCTGATTTTCTTTCTCGGTTGTTCCGACAGCGCTGTCTCTGGATTCAACGGTTGCAAAATTGCCATCGACGCGTACTTGTTTGATTTTTGATTTTGATTTGGCGTCAGGATAACGCTGCCAGAATTCTTTGGTGATTGAAGAAATTGCCGCTTTGTTCAAGCCATCGTTGTTGATGTAATCATCAGCATAGAAGCCCATCACACCATCAAGATTGTGAGCATTCCACTCTGTCTCGATGTTATGCAGAAGTGATTCGACTTCTTTCATTTCTTTCTCGTTTGCCTTAGTGTCGGGCTCGAGTGAAAAGTCGCTATTAACTGCAGTTGTGGCAGCCGTCGGAGGTTCGATTGCTCCGGCTTTTAAATTGAGATTGAAGGTCGCGCAGAGCGCAAGTGATACCGCAAGCGGTGCAACCAAGTTTCCGTTCTTTGCTTTGTTTCGTGTCATGCTGCGCTCTATTTTCGACTTGTCGTCTGATGTGAATCCCAATTTTGGCTCGTGCGGCCCGGCTGGTTATAGCTGCTCCGAATGCACATTATAACAACCGGGTGAAAATCAAGAGGGTGAGTCTGAGACCCACCCTCTATCTGTTACCTTTGGTGGTCTATTAGACGGCAACCAGGAGTTGGTTCATCAGGTTGATGTTTTCCTTGATTGAGTCAGCAGACTTCTTGAGGAGTGCTGATTCCTCGTCGGTCAATTTCAATTCGACGATTTTTTCGACGCCGTTTTTGCCCAAAACTGTTGGCAGTCCGATGTAAACGTCATTGAGACCGTATTGTCCTTGTGCCATTACAGCGCAAGGCAAAAGGCGATGTTTGTCGCGCAGGATGGCTTCAACCATTTGCGAAACCGAAGCGCCTGGAGCGTAATAAGCGCTTCCGGTCTTCAGCAAGCCGACGATTTCGGCGCCGCCGTCACGTGTGCGAGCACCCAGGGCGTCTACACGATCTTTTGCCATCAATTCAGTAATAGGGATGCCATTGACTGAGGAGTAGCGTGGCAATGGAACCATCAAGTCGCCGTGTCCGCCCAAAACCATTGCTCTGACGTCTTCGCAGGAAACATTCAATTCCATTGAGATGAAGGCTTGGAATCTGGCGCTGTCAAGAACGCCTGCCATGCCGATCACCTTTGAGGGGTCAAGCTTGGTGGTCTTTTGAGCGAGGTAAGTCATAACGTCTAATGGGTTAGTGACTACGATGAAGATAGCGTCAGGGGATTGCTTGACAGCCTTCTCGGCTACTTCTTGAACGATTTTTGCGTTTGTGCGCAACAAGTCTTCGCGGGTCATGCCTGGCTTGCGGGCGATTCCTGCGGTAATTACAACGATGTCTGAATTTTTGGAATTCGCGTAATCCGAAGTCCCTTTCAGGCTGCGCGAATGACCATTGATTGGTGCTGCTTGCATCAAGTCGAGTGACTTGCCTTGTGCAACGCCTTCCAAAGCGTCAATTTCAACTAGAACTACGTCGGAAATATCTTTTTCTGCTACATACTGGGCGACTGTACTGCCGACATAACCGGCGCCTACAACTGTTACTTTGCTCACGGCTCACACCTCTTGGTCCCGTCCAAACTGGCGCCAGATTAGCATGGAGACAGGCTTGAGCTCGTCAGCTTAAGCAAACGTTTCGTTCCCGGTTTTGGGGAACACGGCAAGACCACTTGTCGTCTAACTTATCCTGGAAGAAAATGCGGCAAAAGCCCCCAGGGATTACCCTCTTTCAAATCGGATAACTCGGCGTTATCCTAGATATATTCAGGTACGCATTTTATTCGAGTCGCGTAAGAGCATGTTGGAAACGAATTTTACTAGTTGGTTTGGAGCCCCTCGGTCGCAAAAGCGCTCTGGTTTAACTGCGCGCAGTCCAATCTTTCTGCTTGCTTCAACCACCCTGTTCGGTTCTATTGCAATCTTGTCAGTACCTCAGTCGGCTCTTGCTGATAATGCAGTCGAGCTAAAGTCTGACGTCCCTAAGATGGACATGCCTCTAGAAGCGCCTCGGCAGACTCTTAAAGGGACTGTGCAGCATAGTTTTAAAAACCAACCGCCTCAGCGAAAACCGCTGAATGGAGGTGCCGGTGCTTCGAATTCTCCATTAAGTTCTGGCGGCAGCGCTCGCCTGGACCGCAAAAAACCGACTGCGCGAGCAAACGCAGCCGCCCAGCAGAATGCTCTCAATGCCCAGTTAGCTTCTGGCGTAGGAATTATCGGCGTCAAATTCATCATGAATATTGGCCAGCCGCCGGTCATCAATCTGGTTTTTCCAGGCACGCCAGCTGCTGAAGAAGGTATAAGACCGCGTGACATCATCGTCGCTGTCGATGGGGTGCCAACTTATGGACTTTCGAAAGAGGAGGTCTACGATTTAATTGTAGGAACGCCTCACACACCTGTCACTTTGTCGCTGCAGCGTGGCGGTGATTTCACCGTCAAGCGGATACAAAGAATGGATTTTAATGACATCACGGATCCGCAAGTGAAGCGTGATTACTTGATGAATATGTAATCTGCTAAACTTTGTCCATGCAACTTTGTTTTGATGCCACCAGATTTGGTTGCGGCTTGGACGGTGCTGTAGAGCTTGCCTCGCAACGAGGAATCTCGGCTGTGGAATATTCATTCCAACCATTTGCCGTCTCAGCAAAACAGCCTAATTTGGATAAAACCGAAAAAACTTATATGGCGGAGGTCAAGAGAGCCTGCCGCGAATTCGGTGTTGAGATCAGCTGTCTTAATCTTGACTATGCCGTTGATGTTCTCGACAAGAAATCATCGAAGCAATTTCTACAGATGTTGAGCAAGCTCTCGCTAGTAGCTGACGCTTCCGGTTGTGAGCGTCTTTCAATTGCTGTAAAGGCTGGCGGCAACGGTGCCTGGCGTGATGCGGTGGAAGAAGTGCTCAATCAAGCGCGCGAGATCACCGTAGACAAAGCGCTTCGCATGACGATGCGCCTTTCGACTCCACAAGAATTTCGCGGTCAATCACTTAAACATTGGCGTGCATTTGAGCCGCAAGACTGGCGCGACATGGTCGCTGTTTGCCCGGGTCTCAGCCTCAGTTTTTCGCCTGCTGACTGCGTTTGGTTAGGCATTGATTATTTGACCATACTTTCCGGTTTGGTCAATGCAATAGACTACATAATTGCGCACGACATCGAAATCAATCGTGATCTGCAAAGCGATAGTGGACTTTATGGTCCATTATGGTGGCGCTATCGCCGCCCAGGAAAAGGGCAGGTAGACTGGAGACAGCTTTTGGAATTACTAAAGCTCTATGAATTTACCGGCAACGTTTCGATTCATCTTGATGATGAATTTATAGGCGATGATGTCGATGATATTGGCGACGCTCTTACTTCAAGCGTGAAATTTTTGGCACCACTTTTGAAGGGATGAATAAATGACCATCATGTCCAGCGAGTTGAACATCTACCTTCATA
>JACMKL010000142.1 GCA_014380105.1 Candidatus Melainabacteria bacterium | reverse complement strand
TAAGGGCAATCAACTTGAAAGCCGAAACAAAACATCATCAGCTAGAAGCTGAGTCAATAATGATGCCCAATCGGGCCAAGACATTTGCCTGGGCTGCTCAGTTTCTGCCAAAGCAAACGAGAAAAGACTTTGGCGTTCTCTATACCTTTTGTCGTTATGTCGATGATGGCGTAGATCACTGCTCTAACAAAGAAATGGCTGCCAGGTTTCTTGACCAGGTGAGCAGGGATCTTGAGGATAATCGTTCAAGCGATCAGGAAGTTGCTGCGTTTTTGACGCTCGCGCGCCACAGAGATATTCCATTAGGATTTGCTTTTGACCTAGTTCGTGGCGTGCGAACAGATATCGGCTTTGAACAAACTGAATCGCTCGAAGACTTGCTGCGCTACTCTTACCAAGTAGCGGGAACTGTAGGTATCATGATTTGCTACTTACTTGAGGTGAACGGGAGCGATGCCTTGGCTGCTGCCATCGACTTAGGAATAGGGATGCAGCTAACAAATATCGCTCGCGATCTCAGAGAAGACTTCGCGCGGGGGCGCATTTATCTCCCAGCTGACTTGATTGATAGGCCAACAGTAGCTGAAGCTTTGGGTGGCAGCTTGCCGGCTCAGGCTCGAGTAGTCGATGTGATAAAGCAAGTCATTGTGACTTCACAAACATATTATCAAAGCGCTGAAAATGGGATCTGCTTTCTGCCTTTAGATACCAAGCTGAGCATACTTTGCGCTGGTAGAGCTTACAGGCAGATTGGTCAGTTGATTCTGAAAAATCCGGAACGCATTTTCAATGAACGTGTTGCGACCCACGCTCATGAAAAAGCATTGTGTCTGATTAGTTCGTTGCTTTCACTCAGCCAGGTTAAGTTTCATCGGGTAGAAATTTCTGCTAGCCATGAAAGCGCCCTGCACCGCCCTTTAAAGGGTTTGCCGAGTTTCGATGTTGCCTGTCGCTGAGTTTGAATACACAATTGCTGGAGCTGGCTTATCCGGCTTGGCATTGGCTATCAATCTGAGCAAGCTTGAAGGTAAGAGTGAAGGAGCAAAAAGTATTTGCTTAATTGAGCCGCGTCGGAATTACGTGCGAGATCATACCTGGTGCTTTTGGAATAATGTCGTAGAAAAATTGAGTGTGCCACTAACAAAAAAATGGCATAAGTGGAAAGTGAAATATCGCTCAAAGATAAGTGTTAGAGGAAGCAAGCAATATCCCTATACCTGCGTTCTGGCTGATGCTTACTATGACCAAGCCCTGAAGCAACTGAACGCTTGCGATAATGTCAGCTTGTTACTTAATGAGTCGCTGGAAAGCGTTGCTTACAATCATTCCAGTATAGAAATTTCAACGGACCAAAGAAAAATATCGAGTCAATTTCTTTTCGACAGCCGGCCGCCGCAAATAATCGAACAGGAGTTTAAGCAAGATTTTTTCGGTTGGCATCTTCGGTCTATCAAAGGCGTTTTTGACGCCGATTGTGTAACCTTAATGGATTTTACAGAGGTAGAGCTTGCTAATCAGGGTCGCGGTTTTCACTTCTTCTATGTTCTACCGTTTTCACATAGTGAAGCTTTAGTCGAGTCAGTTTGGGTAGGCTTTGAGCGCTTGGCCAAAGAAGAACACGAACGCTTACTGATTAGTTATCTGGCGAAAGAGTATGGATTGGATGCCGTTGAGAAAATCCATATTGAGCATGGCTGTATTCCTATGCATCCGGTTAAGAACAAGAGCCCAGACAGTCGACACACACTAATTGGCTTAGGCGGCGGCTTAGCGCGCTCCTCTACAGGATATGCATTTGCAGCTATTCACCACAGCAATACTGCAATTGTCAAAGCCATTAAGCGCAATCGCTGGCCCCATAAAATTGAGGGCCTATCGTTGAAGGCGCAGCTCTTAGACCAGGTGCTGCTCACTTATCTCAAACAAAATCCAAGTGAAGGGCCGTTGATGCTCAGTTCGCTTTTTGAGAGAGTTGACTCCGATGTGCTTGTGCGTTTCCTCTGCGACCGTTCTTCATTGGCTGATGATGCAGCAATCTTTGCGGTCATGCCAAATAAAGTCGAGCTAAGTACCATCATGGCGAAGGTAATTTTATGAATGCAGCTAGTCATCTTAGAGATTGGCTAGGGCTGCATAGAAAAGTGGCTACATTGGCAACACTTTTAGCGTTATTGCCCTTCTCTCTCTTGGCTCATAATTTCCAATGGCAAATTTCGATTTTTTTACTCAATGTCTTATTGTTCGGAGTCTGTCACGGCTCCCTTGATTATCTTCGCTGTCCGAAGGACAGAAATGATAGCGTAAGCATATTAAGGCTGACCTTTTTCTTGCTTACTTACATTCTTCTGTCCGCGCTGTTGCTTTGGGTTTGGTTTCACGATCCGGGTCCAATGTTAGTTAGCTTCCTTTCGGTCTCATGCCTTCATTTTGCACTTGATGAAGAACAAGAACTAAGTTTGGCTAAGAAATTTTTGTGGGGCTTTCTGCCCGTGCTTGCGCCTTGTTTTCTTCATGCTACTGCTGTGAGCGAAGTGTTCTCTTTTCTGATTGGATCTGAGGTTTCTTTTTCAGTGACTATGTCAGCGGTTCTGAAAATATTGGGATGCATGCTTGTTGGTCTGGCCTGCTCGTCAATTATCTTAGACTTCTTTAGTGCTTGGGAAGCCAGAAGTAAAGCCGCTTTAGGCGATTGCGCTGCAGCGCTTGCATTGCTCTTATCGTACGTACTATTGCCACCACTTCTTTCATTTACCATTTATTTTTGTTGGTGGCATTCTATGCGTCAGTGCCTCAGGCAGATTGCCCAGTTTGACTCGGTAAACTTTTTAAACGGTTTCTCTATCTTTTTTAAGAAGGCCGCTGTCTTTACCTTTGGCAGCTGGCTGATGGCCGCGGTAATTTATCTAATTGCCACTAAGTCACTAATTCCCGTCCCAAACTCAATGGCTGGACTATACCTCTCTGAAGCCCCTCTACAGGCTGTACGAGCAATGTTTTACCTGCTTAGCGCTCTGACTGTTCCGCATATGTTCCTTTCGCTTTTCGGCACTTCCCGATCGGTTCAAAAGGCTGCCGTGTAATTTCTCTAATAGCTGCTTTGGCTTCGATACGTTTTCTCAAAAAGAGAAGGAAGCTTGCGCTTCCTCTTTGCCAGTTGATATGGGTTTCCTGCCCAGCTCCGCAAAATCAATACTATCGTGTAGATATTGTTCGTCCTGTCTGGGCTGTCTAGGGTTCGGCGTTTTATCCACCACGCGGATTAGATAAACTAATACCCGCCAACATCGCCGAATGCCTTTTCTGAGTTCTTTAGATGGAAGGCTTTTTAGCCTGGTGCATGAGTTTATTGCGTTCTCTGAAAGTTTTTAGCAGGTTACCGTATGAGGTGCCGGCTTTGACTAGAGGAACTTCTTGCGATTGTCCAGTTGGATTGAGCACCATTCGTGATGGCACTTTACCCAATACTTCAACTACTTCTTTGGCAATCAAACCATTGGTACCACGGATTTGCAGTGGTTTTCCATCTGGAGTGTACTTCTTCATTACGATAGCCATACCGACGATATTTTCGTCGATGAAGCGGTGGAAACCACCACCTTCAGGGCCGACCCCTGCTTTGCGCAAGCGCACGATATCAACTGGCTTAGGTAATTCGGTGCCATGGTCCATAATTAGTGTGCCATCTTCACGGAAGAACACAGCAAATGCATCGTTGGCGAGGTCAAACATATTTTCTACAATCAAATTGTCGGGAACAATGCCGACGATTTTTTCAATACGGCGAGCGATCACCGGGCGAGACATTTTGAAATTAGGTCTGTCTGGCAGAGCGACAAGTTCGCCTTCAGGAGTTTTTTCTGGGCGCACTACGCATGCACCACATACGACACTAGCCTTGGCTTTTACTTTTTCAAGATCTGATTCAGTGAAATCAGCATCTGGTCTCAAGGCAATGCCATCAATTAGCATACCGATTTCATCAAAGAAGAACACAGCGTCTTCTGGAAATCTCGCAGCAGCAATACTTGTACGATTTAAAAGATTGACTAATACAGGAATTCCTTCGACGCGTTTAATGCGTTGCGCCTGGTCTCCATCCATTTTGGAGATTTTTTCGCGCATGTGCATTTCAAGCTGTTCCAGCCTGTCAGCAATACTCATTGCGGCATCAGCAAAGCGAGGAATATCGGACGATTTATTCGGAATACCCTTATAAAGATTGTCCGGTCCGCACATCAAATTTTCAATTTTCTTGACTGAATCGTTGAGGCAGGCTTCTTTGACCACTGCATCTGATTCGCATTCTAAATAGTTGACGACAGCCGTTGCGAAGACATGAATCGCTTTTGTCGTTTGGGCATATTTGCCACTGCCAATTTTCTGTAATTCCTGAGCGATTTTAGCCACTTTATGCTGAGCAATCTCAGAACCGGGAGCTTTGATCAGCTCCGCACGCGCGGTTTTCAGTTCGCGATGCAGCAAAAAGGGTTTAACTGAAGCTTCCGCCAGTGTCAAAGCACGAATCATTTCTTCTTTGGAAAGTTCGGTTTTGTCGAGCGGTTTGCTTGGCACAACGATGACGACCGGTGATAATACCGATGCTTGTGCAGAAAGCACTGCCACGTCATGTTCTTCAGTCATCGGCCGCTTGAGCGGTTGACTGAGTGAAACCATTACCTCGCCGGTGCGGCGTGCACTGTCTCTGACTGGACTTTTCGCGCTAACAGCCGCGCTGCCCATTGCTTGATTTTCGTTGGATAGTTTATTCATAATTTGAGAATCATTTATTTCGTGTGACATGCAACCGCAATCCCTGAGGATGAATATCGGAGGAAGTTTGGGTGGCTATCCACCTGATTGAAAATCGCTCTCGCGTCTTCTGAAAAGATAGTAAGGTTGTCGAGCGGATAAGTCACTGCGTAGAATTACTTAGTTCTTAGTAGATCTCCCATGATTCGTGTCCAAAAATTGAAATCCTTATCTGTGGCGCGTTTGCGAAAGGCATTTTTGACGAATGCTTCCTTCTATAGCGTTTTGAAAATCCAACCTTTCAACTCACTCGCATTTGGTCGCCTGGCGCTATCTTCCGTCGGCTTCTTAACCTGCGTGCTCAGTCAGGGCGCCCTGGCTGAGGGAAATAACAATGTCAGCGTCACAAAGAAACCGGCTCAAATTGAGAGCAAAACTTTCAATCCGGCGGAGCCTGGCAAGGATGTTCCATTAAAACCGGGAGAAGATGCCACTACAGCCTGGAATTTTGGATACGCAGTGGAGCTTGGCTGCCATCTAAACACCATGAAACGTGAGGGGGCAAGCTACCGCGCCTCCTTCAAAATTTCCCGCGTCACAGCGACTTTATCGATGCCAGTCACTCTCTGGCTACCAGCCAACGTCAACAAACGCCTGGCTGAGCACGAGGATGGACACCGACAAATTTGCGAAGAAATTTATGGGTCGGCTGAAAAAACGGCAGAAAGACAAGCCGAATTGATGATCGGGCAGGTATTTTCCGGGGAGGCACAAACCCTGGAAGAGGCAAGAACTCAGGCAATTTTCAAAGCATCGGCAGAGCTTAATCGTCTCTATTGTCGCGACACGCTCGACTATTCTAGGCGAGTTTCTCACCAATATGACAAACTCACCCACCACGGCAAAAACAGACTGCCGGTTTTATTGGCTGTGCGTGAGGCTTTCTTACAGGACTATTTCAACAGTCTTGTTGGTCCTAAACAATAGCGAATTGCGGTTGTGCTGTCGTAAATGCGCTCTTAGATTCTTCGACCATTTTGAGAAAATAGGCATGCACGCGCAAGTCGTCAGTTAATTCAGGGTGAAACGATGACACTAACAAATTCTTTTGGCGAGCCATCACTATATAAGATGTGACGCTCTCATCGATTTCGACCGGATTGGAAGTCTTTGTGATTTTGCCAACATTGGCGTCAACATGCGCCATCACAGTGACGTTAATCCCGGCAGAGAGAATGACCGGACCGCGAATAAAAACAGCAGGGACAGGTTGGCTTCCTAGAAGCGGTATATCGAGGTCGGTCTCAAAACTATAACGTTGCGGACCAAAAGCATTGCGCCGCACTTTGATATCCATGGCAGCAAGACGCCCCTGGGCAGAGCCTTCAATTTCCTTGGCGAGAAAAATTGAACCCATGCAAGTGCCATACACAGGCTTACCCAGATCGATGAAAGCGCGTATACGATCAAAAATCAAATCAGGATTATCGGCTGTCAATTTGGCGATCGTAGTCGACTCGCCACCAGGAATAATCAAGCCGTCTACTTCGTCTATCTGTTTGGAATACTTGATCTGAAGTGCTCTAGCACCCAATTCTTCAATTGCGCGACAGTGCTCGGCAACGTCGCCTTGCAGGGAAAGAATGCCTATTGTTGACGCCATATTTAAACCCTCAAGATAGCGAGACGCGTCCCTTAAAATGCGGTCGAACGCGCCTCGCTTCTGTCAATTAATTACCAGCCGCGAGTAGCTAGAGTTTCAGTTACTGCCAAACTTGCAGCAGTGCGACCAACCATTGGTTCGCCGAGATTTCGGCTTACTTCAGCAAGTACTTGCGGATCTTGGAAGAAGGTTGTCGCTTTAACGATTGCCAGAGCGCGCTTTTCGGGATTGCCAGATTTGAAAATTCCGGAACCTACAAAAACACCTTCGACACCTATTTGCATCATCAAAGCAGCATCAGCAGGAGTTGCGATACCACCGGCGGCGAAATTAACGACTGGCAATTTACCTTCTTCGGCAACTTTCAAAACCAATTCAAAAGGTGCGCCGATTTTCTTTGCATAGCTCATCAACTCTTCTCTAGGCATAATTGAAAGCATGCGTATTTCGCCAAGAATGGCGCGGGCGTGGCGAACTGCTTCGACAACGTCACCAGTTCCGGCTTCACCTTTGGTGCGAATCATGGCAGCGCCTTCGCCAATTCTTCTCAATGCTTCGCCAAGATTGCGGGCGCCGCATACGAAGGGAATATCAAATTTCGATTTGTCGATATGATATTCCTCATCAGCTGGAGTCAAGACTTCGCTCTCGTCGATGCAGTCAACTCCTAGTGATTGGAGGATTTGAGCTTCTACGAAATGTCCGATGCGGGCTTTTGCCATAACCGGAATCGAAACTGACTCGATGATTTTGGCAACGAGTTCAGGGTCGCTCATGCGTGAAACTCCGCCTTCAGCGCGGATATCGGCAGGAACGCGTTCGAGGGCCATGACGGCAACAGCACCAGCTGCTTCTGCTATTTTCGCTTGCTCAGCATTGACTACGTCCATGATGACGCCGCCCTTGAGCATTTTTGGCAAAGCTTTTTTGACCTTCTCACTGCCTGTGCGAATGTCGCCTCTGCCTGTTTCTTTCGTTTCGACTGCCATTGTGTTGCTCCTTTTGGCGCTTATACTGTGAATTTTGTGGGCATCATATGCGGTATCACCGCTCTATCCCGTTCTGATTGTTAATAACTAAATTCGAGCTAGATTAGTACACCCTCGCTGCCTCTCTTACTGCGTACACTGTCACGCGAGCGCGCTCTCGAGACATCTCCAAAAAATTCAGCAAGGGCTCGGCTGAGTCGTTTTACACCCTCACGGATAGTTTTTTCATCGGTCTGAATGAAGCATAAGCGTAGGTACTCAGGCTGATCGGCACCAACAAAAAATAGTTCGCCGGGCGAGAATGTTACTCCTTCACGTTCTGCATAGGTCAATAATTCTCGCGCTGAAAGCCTCTCAGGCAGACGAGCCCAGAGAAATAAACCACCGGATGGCACACTCCAGGATAATCCTTGCGGACCTTTGTTGAGACCTTCGGAAGTGAAAGTGATTGGTGAAACATATTCAACAAGTGCGGAAGTCAGGGCATCGAGACGCTTTTTATAAGCTTCGCGAACATGCTCAAGATGATCTTTGTACAGACCTTCTTTTAAATAACGAGCCAATACAACTTGCGCCATCGAATTGGTGGTCAGGTCGCTTGAGCGTTTTGCTGCTCTCAGTCTAGCCATCACCTCTTGTGGTGCGACCAGCCAACCGAGACGTAAACCGGGACAGAGTGCTTTTGAAAATGTACCTTGATGAATAACGATGTCTTCTGCGCCAGGCTCTGCGCGCAGTGGTCTGCGCTTTTCACCTTCATAAACAAGCTCGCCTACAAAATTGTCTTCGAGAATAGGCACCTGATGTTCGCGAGCGAGAGCTAAGAGCTGCTGCCGTCTCTCTTGAGACATGGTGGCACCAGTTGGATTCTGGAAAGTCGGCATGACATAAATCAATTTCGCTTTCTGGCGCTTCAGGACACTTTCAAGGATGTCTACACGCATACCATGCTCGTCAACCGGAACTCCAATTAAGCGTGCGTGACGTGCCTTAAAATTACAGATTGCCCAAAAATAACTCGGGTCTTCCACAATTACGGCATCATTGTCATCAATGAGCGCAGTCGAAACCAGATCTATACCTTGTTGAGAGCCGCTCACAATCAGTAGTTCGTCATGTTGAACCGGCATTCCTTGTTGAGCCAAATAAGAAATTACTTGATCACGTAATTCGTCATCGCCTTCAGCCGGGCTATACGCAAACATACGATCGACATTTTTGGCTGCCACCATTTCTGATACTATGCGTTGAAAATGAGCGCTCGGATAAAACTCTTCAGTTGGAATGCCACCACCAAAAGAGATGGTGTGATCGCGCATTCCGGATGCCGGTGCCTGTCTGGAAACTATCGAATTGACAGTTTGACTGGCGCGCGAAAACTTCTCAGCCCAGACCATCTGGCGGTGTGCATTTCCGGTGTCACTGTCTCTGTTGATCGCCAGATTTTCGCTGTTTCGCCCTGTCACTGATTTAACATATGTGCCGCGCCCGACGTGACTTTCAATCAAGCCTTCTTCGCGGAGAGCAAGGTAGGCTCTAGAAACTGTTGAGCGGTCAATATTGAGTAAACTAGCCAGTTCGCGATTGGTAGGAAGGCGAGAGTCGATGGAAAGCTTTCCGCTGGCGATTGCATCCTTAATAGAGCGAACAATTTGAATATAGAGATGCTCGGAAGGTCGCTGTGTTTCGTCGACAGAAACTATATTCAGCCAATTCATGAGACAATCCTCAGATTTACACCAGCCAAGCCAGCCAATCAACAATGGAATTGGATTGCCAGCATATGCTTAGAAGCGCATAATATTGGCAGGCGCCGAGCTCTTACTTTTAAAGATTATATCAAATTGGCTGGCAAGGCAACCAGCCAATGTTTAATTTGATTCAGCCAATTGCTTTGGTGGTGGGGCTGGCTCAGGACGAGCATGAAGGTCCAAAATAATAGCCAGGCAAACAGTCCAGAGGACAAAGCCGAGCGAAAACGCCAACATCATGCTGAAACACAGTGAAAGGTCTCCAATAAAGGCGACGCAAGTGGCTGTGAAGCTTAAAAGCCAAACGGGCATTCCAATCCAGACCAACCACTTGGGCATGCTCTTGGTTTGCAAGATGGCAATTGTTGCAAGTAAACCTGCCACCGACCAGAGCGTATTTCCGACCAGAAGAATTTGGGCGAGAGACTGATTTATGATCACCCAGGCGAGCTGTAGCAAATCATTTTTTAGATAACTCGAATTGAGCTTCAATTGGACTGCAAGGTCGGACAGTAAGACCATAAAGGAGGCATAAGCATTCAATTCGCTGGCGCAGGCAATGATTGTCAGAATCATTCCAACACGAGTTAGAATGCGGACTTTGCGGTCAACAATCATATTGAACATCAGAAAAATCAAGACTGATGAAACGGAAGCAATTGCGTTTAATAGGCAACAAGAGCGCCACAGCAGCTGGTGATCCGAAATAAATCGCATCAGTTTGACCGGTGAAAAAGCCAGCAAATCACCGATGCGTACAACTTGCAGCGAAAGCAGCAGCGCAAAAACATGCGCCACAGCTGACGCTACGCAAAACCAGCCAACCAGGCGAAAATAATTTCTGCCGGGTTGAATCAACCCGAACTCAGCATCAACTGATAGAAATGAATTATCGGTTTGGTTCAAGTACTTCCAAGCCGCCAAGGTAGGGGGCAAGCACCTTTGGAACGGTCACTGAGCCATCTGGCTTCTGATTGTTTTCCAGAATTGCTGCAAGCGTCCGTCCAATAGCCAATCCTGAGCCATTTAAGGTGTGCATGAAACGAGTTTTGCTACCATCGGCAGGACGGTAGCGCAGGTTGGCTCGGCGTGCCTGAAAGTCGCCGAAATTACTGCAGCTGCTGATTTCACGATACTTATTTTGACCAGGAAACCAAACTTCCAGGTCATAACATTTTTTAGCTGAAAAGCCCATGTCGCCAGCGCAAAGAAGCATGCGGCGATAAGGAAGAAGCAATGCTTCCAAAATCGCTTCCGCGTCTGCAGTTAGCTTCTCATGCTCATCTTCAGAATGATCTGGCAAGCAAAATTTGACCAACTCAACTTTATTGAATTGATGTTGTCTGATATAACCACGCGTATCTTTGCCCGCGCTTCCGGCTTCACGCCTGAAGTTCGGCGTATATGCTGTGTGAAAAATCGGCAGATCTTCTTCATTCAAAATTTCATCACGATACAAATTCGTGACAGGAACTTCCGAAGTAGGCACAAGATACAGCTCATCGTCAGCGCATTTATAGAAGTCGCCTTCGAATTTCGGCAATTGACCTGTGCCTTGCATGCTCGCCTTATTTACCAGAATCGGCGGAAAGACTTCTCGGTAGCCGCGCTTAGAATGAAAGTCGAGCATGAAATTCATCAATGCTCTTTCCATTTTGGCGCCGTTTTCCATCAAGACTGTGAAGCGCGACTGAGCGAGCTTTACGCCGCGCTCGAAATCAAAAACCTTAAGTGCAGTACCAAGCTCCCAGTGCTCTTTGGGATTTTCTATTTTAGGAATTTCACCCCAAACTTTGATCTCAACATTACCTTCCTCATCGTGACCATCCGGCACACTGGGGTCCGGCATATTAGGAATGGCAAGCAGAAGCTCGTCGAGCTTTTCAGTGTACTCCTGCTTGGCAGTCTCGACTTCTTCACGTTTTAGCTTCAGCTCTTTTGCTTCAGTTTTTAATTTTTCGATTTCTTCTTTCGCCACCTTGCCGGTTTTGAACTCGCCTGAAATCTGGTTGCTACGTTGATTAAACTGCTCCCACTCGCCTTGATACTTACGGAGTTTTTCGTCGACCTCGACAAGAGAGCGAACGGAAAAACCGCCATTCCGGCGGGCGAGTGCTTTCTCCACTTTTTCCAGGTCTTCTCGAATTAATCTAAGGTCTAACATAAGATTGAACTTTTCTCTCCAAATGATCGTTTAAGTAGGAAGCGTCTTTTCGATGAGAATAGACAACCGACCAGCAAAACTGGTCGGAAATCACATTATAGAGGTTGGCTCTTTGGTTGCACCTATCAAATCAATAACAACGCCCAATCAAGCAGATTTATGGAAAAAACGCCTGGGAAAACATGGCGAAAATATTGTCCTGGAAGCGCTTGAGAAGCAGGGTTGGACAATATTGGAAAGAAACTGGCGAGATGGAAAGAAGGCTGAAATCGACATAATTTGCCGTGCTCCTGACGGCATGTATGTTTTCCTTGAAGTCAAAACACGCTGTAAATCGGGAACTGAAGCTGGTTTTCAAACAGAAGGCTTTGATTCAATTACCAGAATTAAGCAGCAAAAGATCGTAACATCTGCCCGCAACTACCTGGCTGAACGCAAGCTTCTCTACGTCCGTTACCGCTTTGACGTGGTTGTAGTGGCTTTTGAGTACATGCCAAAAATCGACAATCCGGAAAGGCTTGCGGAGCCTACGTT
>JACMKL010000015.1 GCA_014380105.1 Candidatus Melainabacteria bacterium | reverse complement strand
TTGTGAGACCGTAAAGATCGGAGATAGATTAGACATGTGTGAAGTTGTGCCAAGCGGCATTTGTGTCTGCATGCTTTCCGTCAGATTACCGACTAACGCAACGTATGCGCCGAGAGTAAGCAAAGTAAGAACAGAGCAAACCATAACCGCACGCTGCCAGACAACTTTTTCCTGACGCCCGACATTGGCATAGGGCAATGGCTTACTGAGTACAAAAGCGCTCAGATCATGATCAAGTTCAGAGACTGTTTGATAGCGCTGCTCTGGCTTTTTATGCAGGCACTTAATAATGATTGCTTGAATGTCTTTCGGAATCGATGATGATTCGAGTGTCTTTGGAATATGAGAGCGGTCGTCACTCATTTGTTTTGCAATTGCTTCAACTGGATTGTTGGAATTGAATGCTTTGATACCGGTAATCATCTCGAACATCGTGCAGCCAAGTGAGTAGATGTCCGAGCGTGCGTCGACATCGTTTCCCAAACACTGCTCGGGGCTCATATACGCTGGTGTCCCAACAACGGCGCCCATCTGAGTGAGAGTTTCACCCGAATAACCAACAGCTTTTGCTATTCCAAAATCGACGACCTTAGCGACATTGTCGTTGCCAACAATAATATTTGCGGGTGTGAGGTCACGGTGAATAACGGTTTCGGCATGTGCAGCAGCAAGTGCGCGGCAAACGTCACGCATAATGGCAGCAGTTGTCTGAGGTTGGAAGACGTTGCCGCTTTCAAGAGTTTGCTTGATGCTCTTGCCACCAACCAGCTCCATCACCGTATATGGTGCGCCTGATTCGCTGTTTCCATGTGCCAGCATTTTAACGATATTTGGATGTGACAACTTTTGGAGAGTCCCGATTTCTTTGTTGAAACGTTTTACAGCTTCGACATCAGGCACCAACTCTTTGCGAAATAGCTTGAGCGCAACTTTTGTACCGGCAATATCGCGAGCGCGATAGACCACACCTGTCGAGCCGGTTCCAATAATTTCTTCCAGTTGGTAGCCATCTATCTTCGTCTCGCCAGTCAATTCAGGTCTGGAAATGGCTTCAGGCGCAGCGGCATCAATGGCGACCAGCTCATTCAGCGTAGGAGCAACGGAAATTACCTCCGCATCTTCGCGAAGTTTTTCTGCAAGCTTTTGCTCTTCTTTTTCCAGCAAAACTCTAACCACGTCAATACGAAACTAAACAGATTTTAGGCTATCTCATCCTATTCTGCCCAGTTTAATCTCGAGACAACCTGTTGTGGAGTTCAGAAAAGTTTCAATTGTCCGTTGTCGAATTCAGGCACAGGCCTCTTCTTCGGCTCTCGTGGAGGCTTAACAGTTTTAACTTTTTCAAGAGCCTGCTCCACTGTGCATTCGTCTATAAGACGCACAGAGTCAACAGACGGCGAGTTGACCAAGGACGACACAGGATGCGCGTACATTTGATCATCGTCATACGGGCGCAACATACCTAATAAAAGCGCTTTATTCTGCTCAAGAGGATTCAGCCAGGCGTCCTCATCTTCAGGACGAATGATGGCCGGCATCCGGTCATGAATTTCAGACATAAAATTGTTAGCTGGTACTGTAATAATCGCGCAGGTGGTCATTTCATCACCATCAGACGAATTCCAGGTCTCGTAAATGCCACCAAAAGCGAAAGGTCCGTCGCTCTTCACCTTTATAAACATCGGCACTTTGCCGTTTTCGGTCTTCATCCATTCATAAAAGCCATCTGTCGGAATCAAGCAGCGGCGACGTGCAAATGCAGTCCGGAAGGACGGCTTGTCAGACAAAGTTTCGACGCGAGCATTGATAAAGGGCTTGAACGTATTGATATCCTTCACCCAGGAAGGCACCAGACCCCACTTCATGGGCTCTAGCACGCGCGTCGTCTCGCCGATAGCGGCATGCTCCGCAACCACAGCCAGGAGCTGTGAAGGGGCAATATTGAAGCGGTCGGTCAGGTCAAACTCGACCTGTCTGGTCTTGAACCGGTCAACGACCTTGTTCGAAGAATGAAAAAGGGTGTATCGCCCGCACATACTTTTGGATCCAATGGTTGCTCGACATTGATTTTAACCGACTTGGCAATCGTCAGGCAAAAACCCGCACCCATCAGTGATTATAGAAAAAATATTTGACACGAGGCTCAAACCCTCATAGAGTCAACGACTTGGGAGAACTTGCAGCAAACTTACTACCTGCAAAGACCTAGCTGAGCAATGAATCACAGTTACTTAAATTTAGCGTTCAGAACCGCGTTGCCGTTCGTTTGCATTGTGGCGGCGTCATTGAACGGGGCGGCGGGCGCGCAGGGAAATGGTGGGCAAGTATCCGCCGATCCTGGCAAAGTTCAATTGCGACCCGCACAAACACCTTCCGAAATCAAGGTGGAGCCAGAAGCACAGACCGAAATCAAACCCAGCAACGGCGATGACCTTAGCGATGAGTTGCGCGACCGCATGCCAATGAAGGAAGTCGCACCGAAAACAATTGAAGCGCTCTCCTTCGAAGCCAAAGACACTGCAAAACGACTGGGATTATGGGATACGCTGGTGCAGTTCGATGCTGTGCGTGCTCGAAAATCTGGTGGGCAGGGCGCAAGCCTCCAATATATGGACGCCAAACAAAATTTGATCGAATCAGTCTTGATTGTTTCGCAGGAAGCGCGCGCTTTCATTCACTTTGTTGAACAAGAAATTTCAAAAGCTGAATCAATTAATGCACTCTTAGCAGCCAGGCGCGATCGAGCGCTAAAGTTGAACACATACGGTGACTTGATCAGTGGTGGCATCACTGGTGCCGTTGGTGGTGCCTTAGCATTGGGCGACCTCAATCACATCTCTTATGACACCATTGATGCAGCAGAAGGAATTATTCAAACCGGGCTGGCAACAATGTCATTGCGTGAACAGTCAGGGGAGAAACGCATAGAGAAAGGACTTCCAAATATTTTGGCTCGCATTTTTGAACCAGAGAAAGGGCCAAGCTCGGCGTATCCGCAGAGTGTTTGGACATTTCTCAATTCACCGCCAGCGAAAGCGCCAGGTACTCCAACACGGCGGGAAACTTTGGTAGCTGACTGGGAGCAACATGGTTTTTGCTTATCGCACAATGGTCGGGGAGTCGGGACATTTTTTCAGCGAAAACCTAAAGGATCAGACAGTGTTGAGCGACGAGAACGCATCACTGGAAACTCGAAGCAGGACTACAAAGTCACTAGCGACTTGATTGAAGACCGCGGCGCTATGCTGCAAGAATTGCGCTCGACGGTGACGAGGCTCGACGTTATTATGCTTGAGATTTTGATCTATATGCGCGGCAGCACGATCGCCAGTGGGCGTCCGACTTCGTAGAAGAAAGAAATCAATAATAACGTCGATCACTAAACATTCCATTGCCTAGCTTGAATACCGTTGCCGCGGTCGCCACCAGTGCACCAGCGCCTCTGTATTTAGAAGCGACAGAGGCTATGCCTCCAGCCGACATCAAGAAGTCACTAGTGAGATTCAATCCCGT
>JACMKL010000141.1 GCA_014380105.1 Candidatus Melainabacteria bacterium | reverse complement strand
TGCGCTTCTTGGAGTGACATGATGTAAGAGCGTTCATGGCAAGGACTGGAATCTATTAATGTCCCGTCAAGATCAAAAAGAAAACACGACGCCGTTTTGAGTGGCGTCAGGCAGCTGAGATTTGATTTCAATTTATGATACCGAAAAGATTGCGTAATCCGCGCCAGATGCGCCAACCAGGTTTTGTAAAACCGCGGAAAGTGCGATATTTTACAGGTATTTCGGCGATCTCGACTCGGTCCTTCAGCATCAGGCGTGTCAGTTTTGATGGCGGCAATTGCTTGTGTCGTCGCAAATCTTCGATGAATTTTTGATCGAATTTGCTGCGTCTATAAATTCTAAATCCCGTAAAAGGATCAGAGAAAATATGCCCGGTAAGTAAACTGAAAATGGCGCTGAAAATAAAGGCACCACACCAACCGACAGACCGCAAAAACCAGTGTTCATAAGCTGATTCGAGGGAGGAATTAAACTGATGCTGGCTTTGTGTGCGTGAGCCGTACAAGGCGCCAAATGAACCAAGTTTCAATACTTGCACACCAATTAAGATGTCAGCCAGTCGATACTGTCCGTCACCAGTCAGAGTGACTAGATATTCAGCGTCACTGTGTGATATCCAGTCAAGGAAGGCCGCTACGTCGGTAAATGATCCCTTGTAGTCAGACCTTGTAATTGAGGCATATGGTGGGAGTTTTGTGCCTGCTTCGGGGAGCCGATTGACACGCAACTGCACGCGTTCGAATTGTTCACCCCACGGCAAGTCACCAAATTCCTCAACGACTTGATTTAGCGCTTGACTGCGGTTTCTCAAATCAACATAAATTTCAATAGAACTCAAATCGGTGGCACGGCAATTGTCAGCCTCGTACAAATTCAAAATTTGGCGGACTACTGCATAACCATTGTGTGTGCCGGGTTTTGTTGGACTCTCAAAGGCGCCACTGACTATTTTCGCGGATTTATAATACTCACCTGTCGCTTCACCAGAGTGAATTCCCGATGATCTAAATACGCTTCCATTGTCACAAATTATATGACTGATCAGTCCGTTGCTTCCTTCCGGATCACCCATCAGCTCTAAGGCTTTGTCTATCAGATGTGGAACCGTAAGTCCTTGAATATCATGGTCTTCATCCAGATTGGCGACGAAAATTTTGGTCGACGCAGTACTTTCCTGGATGGCTTCGGACAAGCCTTTGGTTAGGTAACTGGGGAGAAGCGAGGAAAATTGAGTACCCGGTCCATAGATGATTACGTCAGCGTGACGCAGTGCCTGGTCGGCATCCGGCGAGATTGTCACATCAGAATTACGTTCACTCAAGAAAGCTACTTTCTCGTCAAAACTCATCTCGCTAAGGGCTTTTTTGCTCTCGTCGTCGAGTGCCTTTTCCAATAAAAATATTTTGGCAATTGCAGCTCGACTTTGTGGACCGACAATTTCGGATTCACGTGCAAGCAGCTGTCCATCTGTCTTCAGCGCCACAAGTGTACGGTTTTCGCCGCGCGTGACATTAATCAATTCGGAGAATGATCCAAAGTCTGTTGCAAGGTTGCGAACAGATGAATTGAAGTCGTCAGATTCAAGATAGGCTCCAGCAAAAACTAAATTTCCAAGTGAGCAATCAGAATAATTCAGTGACTGTTGATGTTCGCGTTCGTATGCAAAAAATTTCTTGATACGCTTGACCACAGCCGTTCTTACACTTGGCTGTAATTCGCCGAACATGGTGTCGAGTGGTGACGGTAGTGCGTGTTTGCCATCTGGATTGTTTACATAATCTTCAAATGCTCGGGACTCAGCTTCCGAAAACTCTTTTGGAAATCGATATTCTAGTAATTGTTGCAGGCTATATTGCTCGTTGGAATGCAGGTCGAGCAAACGCGAAAGATTTTTTCTGAAATCGGAAGGACCGAGCATCGTGGGCACCAGATCGCGCAATTCGCCAGTGGACAGCCCGTCATCGTAGCCATTGACGATCAGCGAAAGTTGAACTTGGCTGGAGTGATTTAGCTCCTGAATAAGCGAAGCGCTACCGCGTCCACCACAAAACAAGGCAACTTTGATTCTGCCTTTTAATTTGTCGTCTTTGCCGTTGCGCGAGTATGTTTGCATCATCGCGGCAATCGCTGACAGCAAAGAACCAGGATTACTTGGAGTCTTCACTGACATGATTTATCAACCTGCAATACTTTCTGACGCAACAAAATTTGTCTGAAACCAAGATAAAAGACAAACAACATTCTGTGCCATGCTGCTCGCAAATTTTGAGAGGAGCTGCGACCGGCGATTCGGGGCTTGTGCTCTACTTCGACTTCACGAAAAACAATGCCTCTCTCAATCAACTTGGAAGAGACTTCTCCTGAGTAATTAAGTCCTTTTGCCTCAAGCGTTAACGAGCGCAACACGTCGCCGTCCACTAATTTTAATGCGCAATTGAAATCGCGATAATGGGTCTTATGAAAGAAATTGCACAACCATCCGCTAAAGAAAGAGCCGAAGCGTGTGAAGGCACTGTCATGTTTGTGAATTCGAACACCGATTACTGCTTTGGTATCAGAATGATTTTCAACTTCGGAAATGAGCTTTTTGATATTTTCGATGCCGTATTGACCATCAGAATCAAGCAGTAAGACCCAATCATGTTTCGTTGCACTAATGGCGTGCGAGAGGGCTGCTGCGGCTCCCTGGTTGACGGAAAAATGCTGTGGTTTGATGTGTGCATTGGTGGCACTTAATTCGTCCAGAATGCTACCGGTATCGTCCTTGCTACCATCGTTGCAAACTACAATTTCAAAATCTTTCAATTGCTCTAGTTCGCTTAAATATTTACTCCAATCACTGACAATGCCACCAATTGAAGCACCCTCATTGTATGCAGGAGCGGCAACTGAAATTGACGATACTTTTCCTTGTGTTTTTAGTAGCTCAGGAGCCTGCATACTGCACTGCTCCTTGATCTGCCTGCGCTGCGATAAGTTCTTCCATGCCCTGGTCAAAAGATATTTCCGGACTCCAGCCTAATTCAGTTTTTATTCTGGAAATATCGGCAAGTGTTACATCGGCATCTCCGGCGCGTCTTGCTTCGTGAATCTGGTCTTTTGAAATTCGGTCGGCGAGGTCTTTGACTGAAATTGCCACACCACTTCCGACGTTGTAAGTTCGCCCGTGTAATTCAGTCTCTAAGGCACAGATATTGGCCCTGGCTACATCTCGCACGTGTATGAAATCTCTGGTTTGGCTGCCTTCGCCGTGAATAGTAAGTGGCAACCCCGCCTTTTTCTGTCTCAAAAAAATAGACATGACGAGCGCATAGGCGCCCTCTCCTGAAAGGCGTGGGCCATAGACATTGAAGTAGCGCATAACGTTGGTGGGCACATTGTACATTTTGTCGTACAAGCGGCAATATTCTTCACCGACATACTTTGACAGTCCATAGAAATTAAGAAATTCTGGCGCCATATCTTCGTTCTGGGGCGGTTTCTGATTTCCATAATAGGTCGAAGAGCCTGCGTAGACGACCTTCTTGACGCCTTCTTCTTTTGCCGCTATCAAAATGTTTTGCGTGCCCACAATATTATTGCTGGTGCAAATTTCAACACTATCGAGTGAGGCTGCCGATCTGCTCATCGCCGCAAGGTGAATGATGCCGGTGCAACCGCGCACAGCCCTTTTGCAGGCTTCAAGGTCGCGGATATCGCCCTCGATGAATTCTGCCTTGGCATTCACCCAATCGCGCATGCCCATCGTCAAGCTGTCGAGCGCGCAAACGTCATAGCCGCGCTCCAATAAAGCCTCAACTTGATGGCTGCCTATAAAACCGGCACCGCCTGTGACAAGTACTCTTTGCGCCATCTGGCCGCTTATCGCTCCTCAAAAAGAAAGCATGCTGCTCTAAACTGGTTTCGCCACTAATCAAGCAGCTCTAGGGCACGTATAATATGTGCCCACCGCTATTCACCATTTAACCTTACTTCCGAGAGATATAACTGACCTCACCGGGTAAGATTGCGGCAAAAGGCTTCCCAATATGGCTCAATCATCTGAAAAAACTAGCGAATTTCGCCCGTCGAAGATTCAGTTCGCCTATTTTTCGCTAATACTGGCGTGGACCCTCAACGTTTTGTTTTTTTTCGCGACCACAAATCCGGACATGATTATGACCGGTGATAAGTCTATTCGGCTTGCAGACTTTGTTGGTTACTACGAAGCTTCCAAGTTGGGCGCAATGGGAGCCAACCTCTATGACTTTCAAACCCAGCTCACTATGCTTAATCAGATTGTTGCGCCTTCGCACACTGACATCGCATGGGCGATTCCATATCCGCCAACATTTTATTTGTTGGCAGCTCCGCTCAGCCTTCTGTCTCTGACTGATGCATATGTGTTTTGGAAATTTGCTTCGGTAGTGCTTGGATATCTCGGCACATCGGTTCTAATATTTGCTCAAAAGCGCTTCAGTAAAATTGATTGCGCCGCCATTTTTCTGGCGCTGGTGTCCAATACACCGGCTTTGATTGCAATTAGATCTGGACAGTTTTCTTTCCTTCAACTTGCCCTTGTTGCACTTTATTGCTGGGGATTTCTTGAGAAGAAGAGCATAGTCGCTGGTCTCTCGCTCGGTTTCTTGGGGATGATCAAGCCGAATTACGCAATCTACATTGTCGTCTCTGCGTTAATTATGCGACGCTGGAAAATTCTTGCCATCGCGGCAACCTTTGCTGCAGTCGTTTTGGCGGCTACCGTCATGCGTTTTGGCTTTCACATTTTGCCTGACTACGCACATTATCTGTCAGAAGTGTACACGTCTGATAAGTACACGGGTATATCTGCCAGTGAGCAAGTGAATCTGCGAGCCCTACTGCTGTACGACATTTTGCGGATGGAAACATCAAAGGCTGTGGTGACTTTTGGAACTGTCAGCCTTTTGAGCGGTCTCGCGCTTACTGTCTGGTTATGGGTCAAGTCGGCGCGCAAGCCAGAAATATTTCCGTGGGTCTTGTCGGTGACGCTTGTGCTGTCACTTTTCTTCGGTCCTCATGTCCATATTCCGGATTGTTTGATTCTTGCAGTTGCGGCAATTCTCACCATTCCGTCGGTCAGTCCTTCGATTGTCTTCAAGGAGACGGACCGCGATTATCGTATCTGGTGCATGACTCTTCTACTTTATCCGCTGGTCAGTTTTATCAGCTTCAACCTGTCAATTTTCGGTACCGAAATTAGGACATACCCTGTGATTGCACAGAATCTTATTCTTGTTGTGACGGGCATTCGCTATATTTTGCGGCAAGTAAAAAATGTCGACAGTTCTAGCGCCGCCACTGTCGGGTAGAGTTTCCAAAAAATCATTAGCGGGTAAGCAAAAAATAGCTCCATTCGGCTTTCTCAATGCTTTTCAATTCAATTGAGTTCCTGATCTTCTTTCCGCTGGTCACGACACTTTATTTTTTAGTGACACCGCGCTGGCGCTGGCTATTATTGCTGATTGCCAGCTGTGTTTTTTACATGGCCTGGATTCCGGTCTATGTGCTGATTTTGTTTTTGATAATTGGCATTGACTATGTGGCAGCGCAAAAAATAGAAGTCTCGCAAGGCACAGCCAGAAAGACCTGGCTGGGTTTGAGCATCTTTGCCAATGTCTCGATTTTGGCACTTTTCAAGTACTACAATTTTTTGTGTGAAAACTTGAATGGCGTCTTTCACACACTCAATTTTAGTTATCAGATCCCCGCGCTCAATTTGATTTTGCCGATCGGACTTTCATTTCATACCTTTCAAGCATTGGCTTACACAATTGAAGTCTATAAGGGCAAGCAGGTTGCTGAGAAACACCTGGGAATTTACGCTCTCTATGTCATGTTCTATCCTCAACTGGTGGCCGGACCAATTGAACGTCCGCAGCATTTAATTCATCAATTCAAGGAAGAGCATAAATTCGATGATAAGCGAATGGCGAGTGGACTGCGCTTAATGCTCTGGGGACTATTCAAAAAAGTTGTGATTGCCGATCGACTGGCAATTCTCGTAAATCAAGTGTATGGCAGTCCTCAAGAGTATTCTGGGCTGCCTTTACTAATAGCAACTTACTGTTTTGCATACCAAATTTATTGTGATTTCTCGGGGTACACTGATATCGCTATTGGTGCCGCACGTGTACTCGGCATCGATCTTGTCACAAACTTTCGCAGTCCATATTCGGCAACTTCGGTACAAGAATTTTGGCACCGCTGGCACATCTCATTGTCGACATGGTTTCGCGATTATTTGTACGTCCCTCTCGGTGGCAGTCGCATCGGGCAACTCGGAAAGATTCGCAATATCCTGATCGTCTTTTTTGTCAGTGGTCTCTGGCATGGTGCCAGCTGGACATTTGCTCAGTGGGGATTGTTGCACGGTCTCTATATGATCATTTATTTGGGGTGGAGGCAATTGCCTGATCAATCTCGTGCGTTACTCAAAGTGCCTGTACTGGGTCGTTTTATCGGTATTTTCCTTACCTTTAACGCCGTCTGTTTTGCCTGGATATTTTTTCGTGCCACCACAACCCAAGACGCGCTTTGGATTGCGACACATCTGCTCCCGTTAAATAATGCAGACCTCATACCAAAATTAGGACTGACTGGTGGCGAAATGCTAGTGGCATTAGTGAGCATTTTGATTTTGGAAATTGTCCAATTTGTAGATCGAAATTACGGTGGACAAGCGGTTCTCGATAAAATGAGATTATCTGTCAGGTGGGCCGGATATTATGTTCTGATTTTGATTATTTCTCTTCTTGGAGAATTTGGTGGACAGAGATTCCTTTACTTCCAGTTTTAACGAATGAAAAACTTTTTCAAACAAGCCATTATGTTTATACTGATTTTGCTCATTCCACTGATGTGCATTGAATATGACTTGAGTTCTTTAAGGAGCAAACAGTGGTTCAACGGACATGCCAATGATCTTCGTGAAAGCCGTGCTGACTGCGTATTCCTTGGCTCGTCGCTGGTCGCAGCCGCTGTTAGAGAAGAGCAATTTGCAAAACTCATTTCTGCAGAAGGGCAACCGCCAAGACGAGCAATAAATTTAGGACGTGGTTATACAACACCGGTCGAATATTTATTCGGCTTACAGCGAATGGTTGAAATCAATCCACATGTTCTTGAAGGCAGCACCATATTTTTTCCAGCATCAGGCGGAATTGCCGACTCAACTTATTGGTCGCAAGATTGGATGAATTGGAGACAGCCGGCGCTTCTTGCTGACTATATTGATTATCCTAATTTGGCCGCTTACTGTGCAAAGCCAGACATTCCATTTTCTGAAAAATTGCTGCTTATCGCAAGTAAGCATTTTGCGCTTGTAG
>JACMKL010000140.1 GCA_014380105.1 Candidatus Melainabacteria bacterium | reverse complement strand
TTTTCATCGTGAAAAAGTTGGTCGGTCCGCACCAATCACACACAGCCTGGACATCGCTCGAAAATCCGACTACGCCCACATTGCCTTCGAGTTCTTTATTGCCATTGGAAACACCGAGTAAAGCCGCCAGGTGACCACCGGCAGATACTCCGAAGACGCCAATTCTATTTGGGTCGAAACCATATTGTTTGGCGTTTTTGCGCACCCAGCGCACGACAGATTTGCAATCGTGAATCTGCGCAGGAAAAGTATGAGCAGGTGCCAATCTGTAATTGAGGCTCACGACAGCGTAGCCGCTGGATATCAAAGATGTAATCGGGGCTGGCTGCTTGTCACCACCAACCCAGGCTCCGCCGTGAATCCAGAGTACGACCGGTAGTGCATCTTTGCCCTTATCTGCCGGAAAATAGAGGTCGAGTTGATGAGCGGCAGTCTTGTCTCCGTCAACATAATTGACGTTTTCAATTGCTCTCGGTTGTGAACCTGACGACTCGGCCTTCACAGATTTGTCACTACAGCCGGTGGCTGAAAGTACAGAAAATACAACCACTGCACAGGCAGCCGTCATTGAAAAAACGCGACCTAGTCTCATTTTGATTTCCTTCTACAACTTGAATTTTCACTGTTAGTAATTGTCTTCGAAAGCTAATGCCAATTCTTCGTGCGTTAAATTGCGCCACTGGCCCGGCTTAAGATTTGCCCGTTCTAGGGATAATTTGCCGATCGCCACGCGCAATAAACGCAAGGTCGGATGCCCAACGGCTGCGGTCATTCGTCTGACCTGGCGATTTTTACCTTCGGAAATCGTCAACTCAACCCACGCCGTCGGGATATTTTTTCTAAAACGAATTGGCTTCAGGCGCTCCGGCAGTACAGGCTCTTCAGTGACAAGACGCGCCGTAGCAGGGGCAGTGCGATGACCTTTAATATCGACACCGTCCTTTAATTGCTCAATCGATTTTTGCGCAGGGACATTTTCCACTTGTGCCAAGTAAGTCCGGCTGTGCGCATTGAGCGGATCTAGTAAGCGAGAATTAAGTCTGGTGTCGTCACTCAGGATAAGTAATCCTTCGCTATCGGCGTCAAGTCGTCCAATTGGATAAACATCGGGAGGAAAGCCAAACTCAGCCAGAGTGCTCTTGTCCGAGCCAGCCTCAGGTGTGAATTGCGACAATACATCGAAAGGCTTGAAGAATATCAAATAGTTTCTTTCGTCTTGTGGAAAGAATTTGTATCTAACTCTTCCAAGCGGATGCGGCTCAGGGATTGGGTCTCGAGGTCTGCCGCTCAAACGTACCACTCCAATTCTTTGACAAGATCAGTCATCGTTTGTTGACGGTCAGAGGCATGTTTTTTCAAACATTTCTGAATTACTTTGCGCAACCCTTGCGAGATAACAGCATCAGGAGCGGCTTTATCGAAGTCCATCGGCTCAGTAGTGATGTGCTTTTGCATTGTGTCGATTTCATTTGTTCCGCATATTGGTAGAGCACCGGTCAATGTGTGGAACATCAGACAGCCCATGGAATAGATATCCGAGCGTCCATCAAGTTTCCCACCCATGATCTGCTCTGGGCTCATGTATGCCGGTGTGCCGAGCACTTGACCTTCCATGGTCAGTTTTTTCATGCCCGACCGCCCCTCATCGAGACGTTTTGCCAAACCAAAGTCAATCAATTTGACTTGCTCGCCGCCGCCATCGACGCGAGTCAGGACGACATTGTCCGGTTTTAAATCTCTGTGCAAAATGTCGCGCGCATGCGCGTGCGCCAGTGCACTAGCTATCTGTACGAAAATCGGCACAGCGCGGTCGGCATTCATGCGACCGGTATCAGCGATCAAATCGCGCAGATTCGCTCCTCTAATGTAGTCCATAACGAGGAAAGGAAATCCTTGCTCAGATAGTCCAAAATCGAAAATGACGACGATATTAGGATGATTGAGGGCGCTGAGCGCTTGTGCTTCGCGTTGAAATCGCAAGAAGGAATCAGAATTGGCAGTGACGGCTTCGAATAAAACTTTGACGGCGACCGGGCGCTCAACCATGCGCTGTTTGGCAAGATAGACCATGCCGAGGGCACCACGGCCAATCTCTTGAATGACCTCATACCGTCCAGCAATCACGGATCCCATTAAGCTCAAATGAGACACGAGCAGTCCCCTACGTTCGTACCGTCCCCAAAATTCAGACCGTCTAGCCTATCATGCCTTCTCAAGATGCAGGCAGGTATTGGCGGTTATTGGCAAAATCGTTTACCGGCTACCTTTTTTCTTTACGTCTTTCTGGTCGATTTTAATCTTTTGGGCTTCCTGGTCGTTTTTCGGCAATTTCAATTTTAGTTCGGCAAGCGAGCTCTCTACATCTTGCCCAATTAGATTGGGGATATCTTTGGTTGTTGATGAGGTGAGAAACGCCTGATCGGACTCGATATTTGGTGATGACGCGGCTTTTGCGCTCTTTGCCTGCGGTCGGTAAGAAAACCAGAGTGAAAACGCCAGAATGCTCGCCGCAATGGCGCCCCAGAGCAATGCCCAGAAAATCGCTGGTATGCCAGTCATCGACTCCATGCTTTTGGCGTCGCTGCGATTGACGCCGACAACTGACGCCAGCATCAATGTCTGGATGTCGACAAACGCGTTGAGCGTGGTTTGAACCGCCAGCATAAGTAAAAACATATGGCAAAACATATCACTCGATTTACGAGCTACAAACATAATGCCGAAACCTATGAAAAGCATCGCCAGGGTGCTGAAAATGCCGCCGCCGCCGTAAAAGACTGTGAGCGCCAGGATGACTGTACCAATAGACTGCAACATCAAACGGGCGTCGGCAGGTCGTTTGCCCCACCAAATCAGGAAGCCGCCGAAAATGGCTGTGCCAATATAGCCCGCCATCACAATTAGAGGGCGGAAGCCTCCAGATGTGAGGGTTAGTCCAGACTCATCGGGCGATATCTGAATCATAGCCACGCTGCCGCCCGTGAGCCTTGTTGCAATTGCATGACAGGCTTCGTGGACGGTTGTAACGAACAACTTGAACGGATAGAGCAGAATGTTGGCGAACGGCATTTGCCAGCACAGCAGGCTAAACAATAGAAGCAGAACCATGATCTGCATCGTCCTGTCGGTTCTGATAGCGTGGAAGAGGTCGCCGGCGACGACGCGTGCGTGTGTTGCGACTGTTTTTTTCGTGACCATACTCCTATTTTACCTTCACTTGTGGTTGTCGCTGTGTAGGGTCTGTAGTGGAGTTATCGACAATCATTCAAAATTGCTTTAGAACTTTACTGCTTATCAACCAGCAAGCAATCAACACTGGTGTCACATCTGGTGCCAAAACCGAAGGTTTTTGGGTGAAGGATGAGGTTCGAAAATGTGGTACCCTGAGATTTACGTAATAAGTGGGGTGAGAGTGTGAACCGACCAGGGAATTTTAGAGATTCTGAAGATGACGGCGCTAATTTGCCGGCAGTAAAGAAGACCCAGTTTCTGGAAATCGATCAAAAGGTTGCTGCATACACCTCCTACATTCCGATTTGCCCACTCAATTTGATTATCTCCGGTGTCTGGTTTGCAATGGAGCCAAAGGGCAGCTTCAGTAAGTTTCATGCCACCCAGAGTTTGTTATTAGGCGGCGCTTTTTTCGTCGTACAGATCGTTGGCAATTTGCTTATTGGAATTCTTGCCATCGTACCTTTTATCGGGCCAATGCTCAGCGGTATCTTGGGTCTTGCCTTGATGTTGCTGTCCTTAGCTTATTTAATTGTTTCTATTAAATGCATGATTGACGTACACCACGGTCGTGAAGCCAGATTGCCTTATGTTGGCGACATTGCGCAACAGCTCTCAACTGGACCATAGTCCCGTCTGGAGCGAAGATTTCTATTGAGGTTGCATAGATATGCACAAGCTGAACAAGATTTTTGAAGACAATAAAAAGGTCACTGTTATGGCCGGTGATCTTGATCAAGGCGAATGGGAATTCAGTGGAAACACCTTGTGGGGCGCGTTCGGGCAGGTAGAACTCGGCGGCGGCGCCGTCAAGTCAGTAACGCAGCACACCGAAGAAAGCGTCAAGAAACTTTCAACAACGCTCGGTTGGGGACTTGCCGGTGGTTTAGTCTTGGGACCCGCCGGTGCGGTCGCAGGCTTGGTTTTCGGTGGTAATCGCAAAAATGTTTGTGTGATGGTTGAACTCAAAGATGGGCGCAAATTTTTAGCAACGATGGACTCAAAAATCTATCAGCAATTGCTTGCTCTCACCTTGATGAAATAACGGAGAAAACCTCACTGTGTCAGCTGCTCGAAGAGGAAAAACTCTCTATCTCTTTCGGCACGCAAAATCCAGCTGGGATGACCCGACTCTTGAAGATTTTGACCGCCCTCTCAATAAGCGAGGCGAAAAGGCTGCGCCCTTGATGGGCAACGTTATGCGCGCCCGTGGCGTCTTTCCAGACCTGATTTTAAGTTCGCCTGCCAAACGCACCCGTCAGACTGCAAAATTGGCATTGAAAAAGGCAGGGATGGACGAAGCTGAGATAGTCTTCGATGACAGGCTCTTTCATGCCAGCCCGAACGGTTTACTCAAAATCGTCAAAAATACTGACCAACTATTAGGCGCAATAATGATCTTTGGACACAATCCGGGGCTAAGTGAGTTTGTTCATTTACTTACGGGTGTTGAAGAAGTGTTTCCTACGGCCGCGCTGGCCTGTATTCAACTCAAATCCCAAAATTGGAATGAAGCTGGAAGCGGAACAGGAAAGCTGGATTGGATTGTACGCCCCAAAGAGATAGTGAGATGACCCACTAAAGATATGCGTCTCCTGAGAAGTTCTTCAGGAATTGTGTATTTTGGGACCCTTTCAAAAAACTTAACTACGAATGGTCGTAAGGCTAGACTATTCTTGTTTCTGGAATTGTCAGGAAGAGGTTCGATAGTTGCTAGGCAACCTTGTAAACAATTTGTGCGCATTAGCCTCAGGCTCGCGTCGCAAAGAAGATTCTATAAGTAAGAAGGTCTCGGAAGGTCGCGTCAGCTTTGAAGACGCGCTATCTCATATCTATCCGGAAAGTAATGCCGGAGTGAAAACTTCCACGACTATGAAGCAATCGACGTTTTTGACCCCAAATCCGTATGAGCAGCAGTATCAATCAGCTCCGAACCAATCAGCTCCGAACCAATCAGTCGTCGCGGAAATGGTCCAATCTGAATCTTTGCCTGGTTCTCCGCTGATTTCTCAATCCGTGGTTCAGTCGATATTCGAACAACCGATCGTCCAGCCAGCGCGTCGCCAGGTATCCTTTGACCTATCACAGCGCATGACGCAGCCGTCTTCTAGAGAATCTCAGTCAGATACGCAAGAAATTCCTGCCAGCCACGCCTACTTATATGAAGATCCAATTGAACAACCCTCAATTGAATCGGCATTGAAAGATTTCAACGAAGGTTTCGACCAACAATTTGAACAAGCATATGTTGCAACGTATCAGCAGCCATATGAAACTGAATCGATTGAAACAGTCCCGCCTGTCACTGATGAATCAGCAATAACATCGACGTGGCAGCACCCATATGAAGAGTCATTTGATGCATTATTCGAACAGCAAGGTGTTTTTGCTGTGTCTCAATCTTTTGATCAAACATTCCAATCTTCGTTTGAGCCTTCCAATAATCAATCGTGGGAGCAAAATTTTGCTCCTCCATCTGCTTCCGTAGAAGTGCAATCCGTGAGCATTTTGAATAGTGGTGCATTCCAATCACAGCTTTCACAAGCCATTATCGGTAATTACACCGAGACCATCTCTCCAAAAAATCGTGAATTCTTGGATAATTTGACACGCGAATCGCAAGAATTTTTGGCTGGTCAAACTCGTCGCAACACTGGCGAATTGCCGACTACCGTTGCCACTCAGATGATGAAACTCGTTGATAAAGTATTCGCGATTCTCGATCCCTATGTTGTCGAATTAAATACTTCATTCCGTGCTACAGATTTGTCCGTCACTTCAACGCCACCATCCATGGTGACTGAAAGTTTTGACGAAAGCTTTAGACGTCCTGCGATTAAAGTGTCTAGCTATCGTGCAAGAGTCTCTACCAGCCGATTGAGCCTGGTAATTCGCGGCAAGGAAGGTCGCATCGATTTCTACATCTTGCCAGTAAATCAAGTGATTGGTTTGAGCAAAACTGAAGACATGCACTTGCCTTTGATGACTTTCAGTGCTGAAGCAAAACAAGGTGAAATTTGTTGGGAAGTTGAAGGCAAAGAGCTAACCTCAGATCGTCTGGAGCGTTTTACCTTGCACTCATTCGAGCACTTGATCGAATTGACTCGTGAAGAAATTCTGCAGACTAAAAACCAGACTTACGCTGCTGCTTATTAAGTTACGCTCTAAAACCTACACGGGCTGCCAATCGCCATCACGCCAAATCTTTAGGATCTGATTGGTGTCACCGACTTTTTCCAATCCATGTCTTTTGGAAATAGCCGCATATTCTGAATCGCTTGGTTTCAAATTTTCCCATCCATCAGCAGTGACAAAGTTCTTCATTGACCAGTAATGCACCACTAGCGTGCCATCGTCATCGATGTAAGCGGTCTCTCTGCTTGTATTATTGAGTGGATCTGGTTTTGTTTGTTCTATCCTAATTTCTTCGTCAGAAAGTTCTACGCCTTCAGCAAAATTCTCTGTCAAACTCTTATTTGCTGGAATTTTTGGTGTCTCATTTGAATTAGACATTTGATCTTCCCCTCATAAATTCTAGGGACTTTTTAAACTTTTCTGCCATGAGTATAGATCGATAGTTCTTCGTGTCGCACCCCGTAGAATGAGCGAACATATCTGCGAAAATCTCATCCCGTGCAAAAGCCTCACCTTCGGGCGTACTAATGTCAAAGCCCAATTTTTTCAAAATAGTAGGGTCAGTTTTATTGATGTTTTCCAAATCTTTATTAAAAACATCAATAAAGTCTTTTTGCTTATCTGATAGTCTAATCGGCTTGAAATATTCAAGTCCGGGCTTTTCCAAAGTTTTATAATTTAACGCATGACCAATTTCATGCCGGAGAGCGAAATCTATATCAAAGTTGGTTTGTCCTTTAACAAACCTGCTGATGTAAATCTTGTTACTTCCCCAGTCATATGCACCCAAAGCGTTTTTTAGATCTGATCTATCGGAAAACTCTGAAGCAACGTCGTCGACATATTTTATTTCAATTTTTTTCTCAATCAAGAAGTCTTTTAGTTTTTGCGGAAGATTTTGGTACGCTTTTTCGATTAGTTCATCAATTTCTTTTCTGGATAATTTTTCAGTTTTTTCCGGAGTGTCTCTTTCCGCAGAAGATTTTTTTGAAGTTTTTTCTGCGTTGCTCTCGGATGCTGAGAGTGGGCGTTCCTTACCTGCTGCATTGCCAGATGGTTCCTCTTTGAAGATTTCAGATTTTAAACTAGTTGTTCTTTCTGTAGTTTTGGGAATTCGTATTCTTTGACCATCAGGGGTAATTGCAGATTCGCAAAAAACCTCGTCTAATAGTTCTGTTACTAATTTCCCTACTTTCTCTTTTGCACCACCTCCAAGCGCCTTTGTTCCGGTGGCAAGTTCTTCTAGGAATGCGGTCAATTTTTCACTTTTGGCCAATTTTCCAGCGCCGAATGGAATGAGTAAATTCCCTAGAATTTCAGTTTCAAGCTTTGCACCAATTTCTGCCTTCTCGGCCGGAGACTTTGCTGCCCAACGCTTGTCCAACTCATTTCCAAGCCAGAGTGCGTCCTTGAATGGTTTTGCATAATCGGAGCTTGCGCCAATTTCTTCTAGATAAGCCTCTGAGATACTCCATATTCTGATTCCGCCAACAAGCAGTGTGCCAATAGTTTGTCCTACCTGGTCCGCTTCCTTCAAATATTCTGGATTGTTGGTAGCGATGTCTAGACCGAATTTTCCGACAAAGCCGATTCCTTTAACCAATAAAAGAGCTTCATCAGCCAGCGTTTTTGCACCCTCTCCCACTCCAGATGCTGTTTTAATCGCAATTTCGTAAGACTGCTGGTTGACGGAATTGGTAAACGTATTTGATGCAAGCGACAAAATACTAATTTGCTGGTCAAGTGAAAGTTGAGCAAATTGTGCAAGAGGGTCTGCTTCTTTTACGTGAGACTCCGTCGCACCAAGCTGAAAGTGATAATGCTTACCAACCTCAGTTGCTGTTATCTCACGTTCATCTCCTGTTGCCTCCCAAACTTTCTTATACTTCCCGAGCTCGGGCTTTAGCGCATTGTCTGCTTCGTCATCTATAAGCGTAGTATCTAGTCCCAGATATTTTGCTTTGTTCCTCATGTCTTGAAGATTCACTGCTAAGTCACGCCGTTCTGACGGAACAGATGCATCTTCAGTTAAAGCTTTTAGTGTTTGAGTATCAGTCAATCTTGCCGTCTTATCATTCTTCTGAACCGTGTCTCCGCAAATTCTCTCTGCATTTGCCAACACTCTACTCCTGTCCTTTTCTGTCTGAGATTCGTGAAACTGACGGGCTAAATCTTTTGCGAAACCGTTTCCACTTACTGATATTTCTTCAAGTTTTTCAATCGACATTCTTTCCTTACCAGAGCTTGCTTCTTTAAGGTGTCTCGACTCAAGTACGGTAATTCTTCCATCTTCGCCGGAAGTAACTAGCTCGAATGTGCGTTTTGTTGGATCGTCTTGTAGTGAGCCTGATGGTCTGTCCGGGTTGCTGTCTACTGCTTCTTGCAATTCAATGTTGGAAGCATTCCGAACTTCAGAAACTTCGTTATTGTGAATTGGCGAATCCTGGGTTGTCTCGTTCGACCGCGATTCGGTTTGGTCGCCTCGTTTTTCTGCCATAACTAAGCTCCATTGGATTGATATCTTATTCCCCAACTCCACGGGTAATTTGCGCTTTCAGGGTTTTTCCGCTGGAATGAAGACTCTTCCGGTTTTATGATCGAAATTATTGGGCTTAAACCCTTTGAACACGCGATTCTGTGGAGCCTTTAGCAATGCGACTGACGATTTTATTTTGCGCCGGAATGTTGCTGAGTGCAGGTTTGAGTTGCCGAGAAGCTTCTGCCGCATACGGAAAAGACGACAGAGTTATGTCATTGCAGACGGCGTTGCGAACTTTAACTCCGCAAGATTGGGCTCGTCGGCAAGAAGTGGAGAAAATGCTGAATGAGAATAAGGCTAAAGCAGCAGTCGCTTTAACAAACGCTCTTGATAGCGGAGACCCACAGGTTCAGAAAAATGCCGCAGATATTCTTTTACGCATGTCTGGTTCGCAGGATTTTATTATTCAGGATAAAGCTCTGGCTTCTATGATCAGTATTTTGAAAGCAAGTCACAATGTTGAAGTGAAA
>JACMKL010000139.1 GCA_014380105.1 Candidatus Melainabacteria bacterium | reverse complement strand
GAGGTGTGCCAGTTTCCAACCCAACATTGAGCGCAGTGACATCAGAGCGGTGACTGGTCCGTGACCGGCATTCGCCAGAATTACTGATGTTTTCTTGCGACCAAAAGATCGATTTGAATAGCCCGCATCTTCTAATGCACGCTGAGTTACTTCCAACAACATCAATTGCATTGGATCGATGGAAGTCAGACTGCTTGGAGGAATGCCGTACTTGGTCGGATCAAATGTGATCGCCTGTAAGAAGCCGCCCCATTTAGAGATGATCTTGTCGCGAGCAAGTGGATCTTGATCGTAATAGTTTTTCCAATCCCACTGTTCGATCGGCACTTCTTCAATGGCGTCGACTTTGTTGAGAATATTGTGCCAATATTCATGGACATCAGACGCTTTCGGGAACATGCATGACATGCCGACGATAGCGATGTTGTCCCAACCGTCACGACGTGGTTTAGAACGTTGCGAGGCGTTGGCGGCAGCAGCCGTAATTTGTTGATTCTTCGTCAAATGAGCAAATTCAGGAAGTTTCTCGAGCACTTCAACACTGCCTTCAGAGACAGATTGGTGGAGCTCTTTGATGGTCAAGACTTTGTCGTGCATAGAGGCGACCTGACCGATCATATACATGCCGTCAGCCCACTGCTCTTCTTTTGAAATTTCAACTAGCTGGCGATTTTTCTCGCCAGAATTTTTGCCGGATTCCGACATTTCTTTAATTGTTGATTCGCGAGTGGCGGTTTTTTCGTTTGGACGTGAGACACCTTTACTGGCGATGCGCAGACGACAGAGATTCATCAGCTCGAGCTCTTCTCGGACTTCATCTTTGGTTTTATTTAAAAGCGTCAATTCTACGCGTCTGTTATCGAAAATTCGTTTATATGGCGAATCGATACAACGAATAGCGTGTCCTGGTCCGGTCTCTAACAAAACTGTTTCGCTGCAGGCGATTGCTGCTTCCTGGAATTTGTCGACGATGGCGCCCGCTTCGACTGCTTCTTTAGTGAAGAGATAAGCAGTGCCAACTAGAACACCCACTTTCATGCCGCGTTCTGTCAGTGGTGCGGTCATTGCTGCCACCATTGCAGCCGACATACCGTCGTGAATTCCGCCTGCCATCAGGATATGGAATTTAGATGCTTCCTGTTTTGCCAAACTGACATTCGCCAGAATATCGATCATCTGTTCCCAGAGAACAAAGCTCGAGCGCGGTCCGACGTGTCCACCACACTCGCGACCTTCGAAAATGAAACGGCGAGCGCCCATTTCGATGAATGACTGGAGAAGAAGTGGTGACGGGACATGCAAGTAAGTAGCGATGCCGGTGTCTTCGAGGCTTTTGGCTTGATCTGGACGACCACCTGCAATCAATGCAAATGGTGGTTTGTATTTGTTGATGACAGCCAATTGTTCGTTGCGCAATTCTGCTGGTACGAATCCGAGAATTCCGACGCCCCACGGTTTGTCTTTCAAAAGTTCTTTGGTTTTGGAAACTAAGGTCTCAGACTCCCCACCGCGCATCAGTGATAGTGCCAGGAAAGGCAATCCACCGCCTTCGGCAACACTCAATGCAAATTCGGCAGTGTCGCTGACTCTCGTCATTGCACCTTGCACGATTGGATATTCAGTTTTGTGTGATTCGGCAAGTGCACTATTTGGTTTGAGCGCTTGCTGTTCACCGGCCAGAGCCGCCAGTCGGATCGCTGAGTCTTTGAGACCTTCAAGAATGCCGGCTACAGAAACATATTTTTCAGCGAGATTTTTTGCAAGAGCAATGTCTTGGCCAATCACCAGAAGAACATCTTCGCGCTTGGCTGAAATTTCTTTTCCAGGAGCAGGTAAGTAGGCGGCGATATCTGCGAGTGAATCGACCTTTGCTACTTTCGAATCGAGGTCAAAAATAGGGTGACCCTGACGTGCAAAACTTCTGAATTTTTTGTTGGTGTCAATTGAAATCGTGGTGATTTCTGTGCCGTCCATGGCAGCAATTTTTTGCTTCAATTCAACCGGCAATGAAGACTCACGTGTGAGAAGCAATTGCGAGTCCAGCACTAAACCGGCTGCTCCGGCTGCATAGCAGGCTGCTGACGAATACAGTCCTATACCGCCTTGTACCCAGACAGGAACATCGACGGCTGTGATTGTCTCTTGAAGGAGAATGTAAGCTGTGGTTTCAGCGGTGATACCACCCGCTTCACTGCCTTTCACTACCAAACCGTCAGGAGAAAGTTTCGCCAAAGCGACAGCTTCTTTACGGCTGGTCGCTTCGAGAAGGACAGCACAACCAAGCGCTTTTGCGCCCTTCATTGCTGTTTCCACCTGAGTCACTGAAATTTCAGCAACCGGTGACGAAATAATTACGGTGATATCGGCTGCGTTGTTTGACGGTGCCGATTGAATAACCGATTTTAAAATTACTGTGGCATCGATATTTTGACCGGCACCATATTTGATACCGTATCGACCGCCCGACTCTTGCGCTAATTGAGTGAGCGCATTTGTGACCTGAGCCTTGACGGTCAGGTTAGACAAATCGTGCATCTCAAGGTTGATTACACCAGTTTCACCAGCACGCTTTGCCGCAAAAGCGACGGCGTAGTGAGTATTGACCTGCTCAGAGCCTGTATTCGCCCGTTTCTCGATTTTGACTTCCAGGTCGGAAGCAAAAGAGACCGGGGTCAGGGCAATGATTCCAAAGCTCGACATGTAGCTAATTGCCTCGGCAGATGGTGGACTGCGGGGTGCGCGCTCGTCCCTTACAAAACAGGAGCCGTCTTCAAACACTTCTCGGTACGGCGAATTTGAGTCTTTAAAAAACCGGCAAAACCTAATCGCAGACTAGACCAGAATAGACTCACAATGAAGTATATAAGGGGAGAAAGGCTTCGCCATTGGACAAGTTTTAACAACGCGATGGAACCAAGTTTTCCGCATATCCGGAGGCTGTCCAAAGGGTGTCTTTTTGACTCTTAAACGACCACAGTTTCAGTCGGGCTCTTGAGTTCATAGTGAACCCCGCGCCATTTGATACGGTTTGTAAGGAGTGAGTAAAGAGTCAATGAGGGCAAAATCAGGTGGGCCAGGGGTATTGCCAAAGCGCTGCGGACCAGTACTTTGTCGAAGGCTGCTTGCATCTCCAGGTCGGCGGCAGACGCCTCCGAAACCTGGTTAGCCAGCAATACTCGGCGCCACAGCCCTTGAGCCTTAACCAAAAAGTAGAGTTCAACAGGGATCAAACTGAGACCTGCGAAGAGCGACATCAGCCAAACTTTGTCTCCGGTCACAACCAGGGCAATAACCGAGAAAAGCACGGCAAATAGCCAGAAAGACAGTAAAAACGCTCTCTGGATGGCGCGATGCCAGAGCTCCGGGTAGTAAACTTTCGTTAATATGAGCTGCCTGTTAGTCCACTCGACAATCTCTTCTAAAGAGCCGTCTCCGTGACTGGCGACGAGACATTGCGGCACAAAGCGCACTCTCAGTCCCATGCTCTTGACACTGGTCGTTAGAGATAGATCATCATCGCAGGCGCGGTCCCAATGCTCCGCTACTTTTGCTTGCTTAAATGTCTCTCGCTTTATCGCCATCGCGCCGCCCCAGGCGAACGCATACTTCTCGCTCGCCATCTCCCAGGCCGTGACGCGATTCCACATGGAGCGCAAGAGTGAAGGCCAGTCGCCCTTGAATGGTATGTAGAAACGATATCCGGTGGTGGCACCAACGCCTGGTTCTGATAGCGGACCGACCAGGTGACGGAAGAAATCGTTGCGGGCAATAACGTCGGAATCGACAAATACAAAGACTTCCGAGTCAGGTGAAACGCTCTGGAGCGCCGCTAATTGGTTGTTGACCTTCTGGGCGCGTTGCTTGTTTACACCCGCAACCACCATCGAAGTCTTCACCCTGGTCTGCTTTTCTCGCAGTTCATTGATAGCTGAATAAGCCGGGTCATCGGCGGAGGCGACTGTGAATATGACTTCGAATCGAGGCAGCCCATTTGCTTCATAGTCTTGTGCCAAAAGCTTTTCCAGGTTTTCGCTGAAGCCAGGGTCAAGGCCCTTGCAGGGCAAAATGACAGAAATTTGCGGCAAATAATTGGGAGCCGGCTTGCCTATTTCTCGCTCAACATAGTTATAGAGCTGGTTAAAAGCTTTTGTTTGAACAATTAAAGCGCCGACCGTAATGAGTAATAGAGTGATGATGAGCGTCATTATTAGAGTGCCTTAGTCTTGAGGCGCTGGCCGCAGTGCTGATTGGGAGAGGGCACTCAAAGTATAGTGGTAGACTTTGCCTGCTTCCACAGGGACTTTGTCATGCTCAGATCTCTTTTATACAAGGTCTTTTTCGCGCTCGGTAAGCGAGAAGTAGAAGCGTTTACCCTTGCCACTCAAAGCCCCGAGTCCTCTCAAAGCCAGCTTTTACTGTCGATTTTGAAGCGCAACGCCGCTTCGCAATATGGGCAAAAGCACGGCTTCGCAAAGATTTCCAGCATTCAAGATTTTCAAAATGCAGTTCCAATTAATGATTATGATTCGCTAAGCGAATATATAAATCGGGCTGCCCGTGGAGAAAAGAGCCAGCTCACCACTGAAGATCCTTTTATGTTTGCGACCACGAGCGGCACTGCCGGCGAGCGCAAACTAATTCCAGTAACGCGTTCCTATATGAAGGAATTTCGCAAAGCTTCGGTCGTATCCGGATTCAACTTACTCAAAGCATATCCAACAGTAGCAAAAGGCGTCGCATTGTCGGTCTTTTCCCCTGCAGAAGAATCGCGCACAGAGGGCAATATTCCTTGTGGAGCGATTTCGGGACGGCTCTATATGGAAGAGCCTAAGCTCATCAAACGATTTATTTCACCTATTCCTTACGAAGTTTTTGTCATAAAAGATTACGAGACTCGGTATTACACACTTTTGCGCTTAGCACTCGTTTTGCCTATTACGGTCATATATACATTGAACCCCAGCACGATAGTAATGTTGGGGAAACGTTTGAAATCGCACGCAGAGATTTTAGTGCGTGATATCGCTGACGGTACCATCACTCCTCCTTCGCCATTAAGCGAAACCACACTGGAAGCCATCAAATCGTTCTTAAAGCCTGATCCAAAACGGGCGGCAGAATTGCGCAAAATTTTGGAAACTGGCAATTTCGATGCGCCTTCGGTGTGGCCGAATCTTTCACTTATTTCGTGCTGGACTAAGGCTGCAGCCGCATTCTATTTACAGGATTTTCCACAGTATTTCGGCAATACGCCGGTTTCTGATATTACCTATGGAGCAAGCGAAGGGCGCGGCACTGTCAATCTTGGCGAGGAGCGCCAAGCTCTCTCGATTCGTTCCCACTTCTTTGAATTTGTACGAGTGGAAGATTGGGATGCCGGAAATAAGCGCGCTTTGCTGTGCCATGAAGTGGAAGTAGGCGAGAGCTACTACATTCTTTTTACGACATCGGGCGGACTTTATCGATATCACATCAACGATATAGTCAAAGTGGTCGGATGGTATAACCGCGTGCCCCTCCTGGAATTCCTCCATAAAGGCGGCAATATTTCTTCTTTCACCGGAGAAAAACTTACTGAGTCTCAAGTTACTCAAGCGATGGTTGATACCCAAGATGATATCGACACCAGAGTGAAATTTTTTACGCTCGTTCCAAAGTTTCGCCCGGAGCCACATTACGAACTGTATATCGAATGCGATAAAGATAACGCGCAACTTTCTGATCAGACTATCGCCACATCATTTGATAAGGCGCTGGCGAAACTGAATATTGAATACGAAACCAAACGCGAATCACTGCGATTGACTCCAGTCGAAGTCCTCCGATT
>JACMKL010000014.1 GCA_014380105.1 Candidatus Melainabacteria bacterium | reverse complement strand
GCAGCGGAAAGTGCATCCAACAAAATCTGCTCAAGAATTGGCGAAACAAGATTACAGGCAAGCGATAAATCCATATAAACATTTGGATAGAGCGACGCCAAGTAGGCAGCTTCTCTTACGTATGGATATGAATGCAATAAAACAAACTTGGCACCAGAATATCTCTTAGTTTCAAACACACTGCGCAGCAACAGCGGATTAGCTTCAAGCAGGTCGCCATCAGAGTTTCCGAAACCGGTGTGAATTTGAACTGGCAACTTCAGGTCGTGAGCTAGTGCGAAAGCTTGATGTAACAAGTAGTGATAAGTCGCTGTCGCATCAAACGAAAAGCGCTTTGAATTTTGCTTTGCGGTTCGAAAGCTTTGTTTCACGTTATCGAAATTTTCGGTCGCATCTTTGAGAGTGACGTTGGCAATTCGCAGTCCGCTCTGATTAGCACAAACAGTTTTAAAGCAAACGATTGGTACTTCAGACGACGGAGGACGTAGCGAAACCAAAAACTTAGCGGACAATTCTTCAAAGGTCGATGATGCAGCCAATGCTGTCTCCATGGCATTCTCCAGCCGAACGCTGCGATAAACTGGTCGCTCTACTAAATCGCTAAATGCCTTCAGCCCCATGGAAGAGGTTGGACTAAATCCATCGTCAACGATAAAGGCACCGAATGAGACATCATCAAAAAGACTATTAACTAAATCAAACGGTCGCATAGTTTGGCGCAAATCAATTATCTGTTCTTCGCCTCTGACATCCAGCAAATGTCCCAGCCGTCTCAGCATATCTACATAGGAAATAGTGTTAGGCACAAAATCCTGCAACATTTCCATAGTCCGACTATTGGTAAAACAGCGACGCAGGTCGATTGCATCAAATTGAATAAAGTCGGTCGCGAGAGTTTGGGCACTTTGATCGATCACTATTGCTTGACGCAGATCCAAACTCGTCAAACTAGCGTCAGAAGCAGCCGGGACGGTCATTTATCAAAGCCCCCATGTTCGGGTCGCAAAAAAGTAAAATACACAGTGAAGAGAAAAAGCGCGAAGACCACACCCATAATGATTTTTGCAAACGTCCATAAAATAACCATCAGTGGTGCCCAAACAAAAGTTTGCAAAATAGATAAAGCAAATGGCACCACCAGGTATGCTACCGGTCCGCCAACGATCGACGCGCGCCATAACCAGCGGCGAATAATTTCATCATCGGTTGCTTCCGCAATTTCATCGATGCGGTCAATGTTATTGCCAGCTTTTTTAGTTTCAAGAGTGCGAAACCATTCGGCGGCGAATTGTTTGTACTCCAGAAGACTGCTGCGCTTCAAAATTCCTGCTTTAGGCGAATTGAACACGCCTCGGACTATCTAATAGATTATAGCCGCCGAATGCCTCCAAACTTAATGTGGGTAGGAATATCCAGCCCAGGTATCAATTACGGTCAAAACGCAGTTGTCATGAGGAAATTGGGCGGTTTACTACCCAGTCGGGGGTGGAACAAAGGCAGCAAGACACCTCACCCCGCCGGATAATACCCGGCTGATATATGCCGAAACCATTAAAACCTTCGACAGTTCTAGGTATCTATTATCTGACCACATTCATTGTGGGCGCCAGTTTGGCATTCCCTGTGGCGCGCTGTGTTGCCATCAATGAAATCGGAGCGCGCGGCTCGGCGATCATCACTCTTTGCTGGAATGTTCTTTTCGTCATGCTACTGCCTATGGTGCTTGATTGGGCTGAGCGTCGCTATTTCAATGCGCGATTCGTCGCACTCGAAGAGATCGCGAAAACCAATCCTGAAATGGCTTTGATGTTGACCGAGCATTGCAAAAAGCTCTCCCTGCCTGGCCTCAGATTGGCAGTCGTCGACACGACATCAGAAGAATTATTCAGCTATGGGCTGTGGCGCACTAATCCACGCCTGATCATCTCGGACGCTATGCTCGCACAAGAGGATAAAAGTCTGGCTCTCCCTTCGATTGAAGCGGAATTATCCAGATTTGCCAATCAGGACCACACTCTTGTATTTTTAATTTTCACTGCAATTCAGTGCATCATTCAACAATTGCTAATCGCATCAAAAATCTTCGGCTAAACTTCAGTCAGCGCCTAGACAATTCCCTGCCGCATCGCCTTGATTGCAGCTTGCGTTCGGTCTGAGACAGATAGTTTGCGCATGATATGACGCATGTGCGTTTTAATCGTTTCAGTGCCGAGACAAAGTTTGTCGGCAATTTCTTGATTGCTTAACCCATCGACTAACAACGCAAGCACTTCCAATTCTCTTGCCGAGAGGGCAAAAGTATTGACTGGCTCTGCCGCTTTCCCGGAAGACTGATCCTTATCTGATTCTATTACCGCCTGGGAAGCAGCTTTCAAAACTTTGCGTGCAATGCCCGGGTCAAGCCAGGCGGCCCCATCCAATACGCTCGAAACTGCCTTCAGCAATTGATCTGCAGATAACGTCTTTAGACAATAGCCATCTGCACCCGCAGAGAGTGCGGCAAAAACAGAATCATCAGTGTCATGAGAAGTGAACATTATGATTTTGACGTCAGGGAGAAACTCTTTGATTTTGCGCGAGGCCTCAACTCCATCCATAATGGGCATTCCGATGTCCATCAAAAGCAAATCGGGTTTATGTTCGAGAGTCAAATTGACAGCAGTTTGCCCGTCACCTGCAACTCCAACAACATCAAAAATTTTCGCATTCTGCAATGTCAGCTTCAGCCAGAACCTGGTAGGCTCGTCATCCTCCGCGAGGATTACTCGCGTCTGCTTTTCTTCACTCACTCTGCCCCCATTTGCTTACTCGTCCTCTTCGAACGATTCTGCTTGAAAAATATCGAATTTTGCGCCATCTTTCCATGCTCCCTCAGACAGCCCTGCTTTTAAGGCGAGTTGAGCGAGTGTTTGTTCTAAGGTCCACCCATATTGTTCAGCAACGTGCGGCAGGAACACAGCCTGACTATTGTTCTTATAAAAAACGATGCCGTCTCGTCCAATTACTATTTCATTATACGAAGAGACTCGTCTCAGCGGAGTCAAAACACTGATCTCAATTTGCAGAGATTCGAGTTCATTATTCTCCATCGGCGCAAATCGATAATCTCGCATCGCGGCACCGACGGCGTTTTCCACGACCGCTTCCGCAAGCGGACGCACAGGCCAAATATGCCCGATGCAGCCACGTAATTCTCGTCCAGACGGATTGCGCTTGAACAAAGTCACAAAAACACCGCGAGGTTCAGCGAGAATACTTTTTCTGGTTTTGAATTCTTCAATTGGTGTCAGTACTGATTTATTTTCACAAGCAGACGTGATTGCACTGCGCGCCATCGTCAATAAATTAGCCCGATCCTCTTCCGTTAACTGTTGGGATTCCGGCAGGGTACTGGCATCTGAGCCCCAGGGCTTTTCTGTTCCGCGCGGAACCCCGCAGACAATCGACATATAACTCACCGAATTTTCATCATCTTCAACAATCGAATCTTGTGAACTCGCATATTTCAATACAGATGCACCAGCATTATTTGGAAGCAAGGAGAGCATCACACATAAGGGGGAGAAACCACATATAGTGGCACCAGTTCTGGCTTTGAAAGCCATCAAATCTTCCAGACTGCGGGCATTCAAATGAATGAATGCTTCTTTGTCCATCTCATAAACTTTGTTTCGGATGTCGCTCTTAAACGGCTGATACTGATAGCGTGGACCAACATGGCAAAAATCAGTGCTCACAATAACAATGTCGTCATCTCGCAGAAAACGTTTAATTTCGCCAGCCACGAGCCGAACTTCCATCTCATTTTCGAGCGTGCCAATAATTATCGGCACAATTTTGATCGCGCCAAATACTTTATAGATAAGTGGTAACTGCATCTCTAGAGAATGCTCTTTCCGATGCGCGTCTGTCATGTAGCGAAATAGCGGAAAATCAACTAACTCTTCCACCGTTTGCCTGTCGACAGGCAAATCCCCTAAAGGCGTCTGAAAATGCATATCCTCAGATAGTGCCGCACCCTCGAATCCAACATAGTGACTTGGACCAAGCAAAAATATGCGATTGACCTTTGTTTTCCGAGTCTCGATTTCTTTTGCAGCCATCGCAAATGAAAATGAAGCAGTTTGACCGGAAAACATAAATCCGGCATGCGGTGAAACAGCACACAATAAATTTCCGCCAACCGGAAATTGGTCGAGCAAATTATCCTGAAACTGACTATCAGCAGTCTTTCGCGACAATTTTCCTTTAGCTATCTGCAAATATTCATCGAGCTGATCGTTCAATTTACCGCTATCGGCTTCATACCAACTGCCCGCAAATTTCGCTTCACGCGTCCTTGCCTGAGTTGATTTTTTTTTGCCAAAGAAGCGGAAGCCGGACATATCTCAACCTAGTATTTCGACGAGTCGCTCGCCCCATTGGTGGCAGGAGTTTCCGGCGCGGCGCCGGTGCCTTCAGTCGGACTGTTAGGCGCAGGGGCAGACTGTATTTGACTCATAGATCCCGACACTCGTGAAGACCCATCACCGTGAGGGTCATAACTATATTCAAAAACAACAGAAATTTTGGCGCGCGTTACGCCTTGTGGAAGTGCATCAAAGGGAAGCGATCTATTAAATGCTTCGGTCGCACTTACTTCAGCTTGTGCTTCCTTCGGATTACCAGTTACGACCAGATCATTCACGGTGCCATCTGCGTTTAGAGTCACAGTTAGCGACACACGATTTTTACCATCTGGAACTTGCCAGTTTGTCTGCAATTTAGCGCGCATTCTATTCCAATAATTAGTTAGAACTGCACTGTTATTGACGGCAGCAGGACGTCTTTGGGGAGAAACTTTAGAGACAGGTGGTGCTGCATTTGCGGGAATTGATATTACAGAAACAGCCAGAGCAATCGCACACAGAGCAAATCTGGCGCGGCTGGTATCATTCTGCCAATACATATAAATCCCTCCGAATAAAACAACTCTTACAGTTATACACTCTCTTTGGCACGGAATAGTCCAAAGGAAGAAGTGTAGCCATGCAAGAAGGTTGTGCCTCCGACCGGTCCGATCTCCCCATTGCAGAAAAATCCTGCCAAAGGAACTTCTCCAACATGTTCACGAAAACTCTCACTATCGTGATTTTTGCGCCCGTATAAATATTTGCCTCGTCCCAAACAGGAAAATAAGAGAGCGCCTTGAGGATGTACGCGACCGCTGTTTCCGTCACTGTAGCTCTTAAGCATCAAACGCAGATCGTCCGACGATGTGGCAGCGTCGCGCAGGTGAAATTGTACGGTGCGCTCTTGCCGCAATAATTCTCCAACCACAAGTGCGCCTGCTTCAGGAACAATGCCCACCAAATTGCGAATCAAGAAGTCGCCTGCATGAAATTCCGATTTGAATTCGTCCATCACAACGCCAAGAAATAATGAGTTGCGCGCCAACTCCTGATCTTGTGGTTTGAGTTCTTCCAGAATTCCCTTCAATACTTTTATTGCCGGCTCACCATCGAGTTCGAGCAAAATATTGCCCTGGCAATTCGTAACTCTCAGAGGTTTTCCAATTGGTCTGCAGCCCTGCGCAACGACAGTGTCGACGACAACATTGCCTGACACCGCCATACCGACCATGCCTTCGCGATACACACCATCGTTTAGGAACAGAGCATTTTTCCCGGGCTCGTTGGCACCACTTGCCAGTCCACCAACTTTTTGACTGGATGCAAATGCATAATCCAATCCGGCAACCATCG
>JACMKL010000138.1 GCA_014380105.1 Candidatus Melainabacteria bacterium | reverse complement strand
GGAACCGGCAGAGGTTAATCCAGTCTGTCCCATGGGCGGTGCGACTTCCTGCTTATGTTTAGTAGTTCACCCAATTCACCCCCGACAATCTTGATGGAGAGATTTCATATGAACGCAAAAGTACTATTAGCCGCACTTTCGCTCAGTCTATTGAGCATGCCTATCGTGCCTGCCCTGGCAGACTCCGAAACAATCGTGCGCACAACTACAGTCACATCCGGCAGCCCAGACAACGTCTATAAATTGTCTGCTTCAGGCGATTATGTTGTAGTTGACCCCCTGTCAGGCGCTGTCAAGGGTGCATACGATATCAATAGAGGATATCTTTCTGGCACAGTTTCACCAGGATGGGTAATCATGGACCGTTCCAGCAACCGTGTCACTGCGACATTTGACTCGTCAGGAAGAATTGTGGGGTTAACCAACGTTCCTGCATACGACTCATACGTCACCACGATCGACACTCGTCGCACCGACCTGGAACGATATATTGCTGAAGGACTTTCACTCGGCAGAATCACAGCCGACCAAGCTATCACTCTGCGCTCCGACCTTGCGACAATTTCATCGCAACAATCAGCATATAGATTAAATGGCAGATCTCTGACCTACGAAGAAGCACTACTTTTAGGTAGTCGCCTTAATGATTTGAACTCTAAGTTGCTTGGATACTATCCAACCGTTTCCTTGAGACCAATTCTTGGAACGACTTATCTCTCAAGCTATTCGACATCACCAACAACATCTGTAGTGACCACAACTGGCACAGCCTATGTGACACCAGCAAGAACGATCATTACCCCAACCACAATGGTGGTGGCATCAGATGATTTGAGTGCCAGAAATGCAATCATGACTCAAAAAATTGATGATGAGTACAAAGCTGGTCGCCTGACCAACCGTGACGTTGCAAAATTGAAAGAGCGCTTGAATGATGCATCGACGAGACAGAACAAGTACACCAGAAACGGCTCTATCTCTGAAAGCAAGAGAAAGTACGTCTCCGAGATGCTTGATGAGATTCAGTCATCAATGGATAGACGTGTTGCTGATACAAATCGCAGTCGCGCTAGAATCGGAATTCGAGTTAACTGAACCAACCAATTAAAAAATTGAGTTCAACCCTTGGGGCGGTGAAAACCGCCTCTTGGGCTGTTCACAATGTTAAGACTTGCTTCCTTTCGAGTAGCTTATCCATAATCAGAATTTAGCAAATAGTGGAAAAAACTTGATGATACGAGCGATTAATTGCAACAAAGCGGTATGCTTTTCGGCAATAATGCAAGCTATAGATGTAGATGTGAGTTTCAAGACTCCAGCTAAATAACCCAGCCCGTGCAAAGGACCCCAAACCGATGAAGATAGCCTCAGGCGATTCGATGCAACAATCTGGCGAACCACCTCATGTCCTGCTTGTTGAGGATAATTTCGTCAACCAAAAAGTCGCTACCGTGCTTCTTCAGCGCCTCGGTCTGAAGGTGAAGATTACAAGTAATGGAAGAGAGGCAGTTGAAGCCGTTTCCAATCAAAAATTTGACTTGATATTGATGGATTGTCATATGCCGGTCATGGACGGCTTTGAGGCGACAGTCGCAATACGCGAAATTGAAGCGCGATCGAATACTTATAGCCCAATTATTGCAGTCACCGCTCTCGCCATGTCTGGCGACCGCGAACGCTGCATTGCAGCTGGTATGGATGACTACCTCTCCAAGCCTATCGATATTGATTTGCTCAAAGCAAAAATCACCCATTGGTTGCGCACTGAAGTCGTTTTTGAGACACAAAAACAAAGACGCAAAGTGCTCAGACCGAATAGCCCACTTACTCTTGTGAAGAGTGAGCCGCTCGACATGGCAGAACTCGAAGAATTTTATGAGCCAGAACAATTAACGGACATGATGGAAATGTTCGTGAGTGATACTGATGACATGCTCAAGAAAGTACGCGCTTCCATGGAAGAAAAAAATTCCAAATTGGTCGCAGCGCTTGCTCATGAAATCAAAGCGTCATGCGCTTCAATTGGTGCGAAAAATCTAGCTCGCCTTTGCCTCTATCTAGAGCAAACTGCTTGCAGACATGATTGGATTGAAGCGGATGAAACAGCTTCATCGATCGAGCGAGAGTTCGTTTCGCTGAGAGGCTATATTCAAAGCCATATGCCAAGTGAAGCACGCTAACCACGGACACGCATACACAACAGCCCCTTAGAGACACCAAATTCGTGTGTGTGTCCAATTAAACACACACACTTAACCTCCTACCTCCGAAAGTCTAGTTTAGCCGGGCTATATAAAGGAACTCTGCCGTAAGCTCTACGTCACCTGAATAGTAGTTCCGGAGGAAGGGTAAATGATGCGCCAGTTAGTTATTGCGATGTTGTTAGTATTTGCTGTCTTGCAAGTTGCTCCGCAAAGTTCTGAAGCAAGAACACGTGCGAAGTTGACTATCACTCAACGTCATGAAATCTTGATTGCCAAAATCAATCGCATGCAAAAAGCCAATGAGTTAACTGTTAAAGAAGCAACCAATCTTAGAGACGATGCCAACGACATTTGGGAAAAGGTTAGCCGCATGAAGTCGAAGAATGGTGGCAAGCTTAGCTACAAAAATATTGACGAAATCGAGAAAGACCTCAATAGATTGAGCACTTCAATCCACAAGAAAGCACTCGAAAAACGTGTCGAAGACGACTAATTAAAACCATAAGTTTTATTGGGCATTTAAAAACCTCAACTCGTGAAAGGCATTGCGCCTGACCGGGTTGAGGTTTTGAATATCAAGTCAAGAAAATAATCTGACCGTTTAAGCCACTAGAAGCCTTTTATAGCTCCAAGGAATTTCTTTGTGCCTTCCATATCAAGTTTTCCGTTATCGGTGCCTGAAGCGCTGATGATAATAGCGCTACTTGAGCCTTTCGGAAGGATACAGCCAAGCAAAGTTTCGCCATCATCAGAATTTTTGCCGAGACCATAAACCATCTGTTCACCGCCCACTAACATTTTCTCTTTCGAGGAAATTGAAATCGGTCCGCTCGAACCTTTATGACTCGAGGCGCCAACATTCGGTACATTCACGCCTTTGACCGCCATCTCGTCGATTACTTGATCGGCAGTAGTATTGTCTTTTCCCTTAGGCATACTCAGCATAGTGATAAAAGTCTTGCCCGGCTTTTGCGCAGCAATCAAAACCTTCATTCCCATCAAATCTAAAGCCGACTGAATGGTCCAACCTGTAGGGAGCGGGTCTTCAAATTTTGCAAGCGTATTTGCGGCGGCACGGATTTTCACCGGATCCGTCAGATCCTTAGCGATATTTGTGCCGACATACCAAAGTGAGCCAACTATGGCAATGACTGAAATAAAGCCGACAATCATGACGCCTATCAGTATCTTGACCCATGTCGCTAGACCCTTCTGATTTCTCATCGCCATATTGTTTGCCTCTTTGGTGAGGGGAATAGTAATTAAAGGTTTCCAGTCTAACTGTAGCAGAGCCTGTTTGCTTTTCCTGCTCGGTCTAATTGTTCGTCATAATTTGAGGAGGTACGCTCGGATTTATCCTGACAGAATTGAGGGCTTCCTTCATTTCATCCATTGTCTGATAGCGATTGCCAGGATCTTTCTCAAGTGCTTTCATCACAAAGAAATCGATTCCTGGTGGAATATTCAAATCCGGTCTGGCATCACGCAGAGAAGCAGGCACCTGATTAACGTGCATCATAATTGTCTGGACCGCATTACTTCCCATGATAGGCGGACGTCCAACGATGCATTCGTACATCACGCACGCAATTGAATAAATATCAGAGCGTGCATCGAGATGGGTACCGAGCCCTTGCTCCGGGCTCATGTAAAGCGGGCTCCCTATCAAATCGCCTGTGCGAGTTAGTTCTTGAGTGTTGACACCATCATCAGTCGAAGTAATTTTAGCGATCCCGAAATCGACAATTTTGATAATCTCACGACCATCATCAGCATTTGTCAAAACAATATTGGAAGGCTTAAGGTCGCGGTGAATAACAAAGCGCTTGTGCGCATGAGAGAGCGCGTCCAAAACTTGCTCGAATAAATTGAAAAACCGACCCGGTGGAATTCCTTCTAGTTTGAGAATCTGCTCCAAATTCATACCAGGTATCAATTCCATCACCAAATATGGAATGTGCTTGCGGTCAGTAATGCCAAAGTCAGTGATACTGACAAGATTAGGATGTTTGAGTGCGCCGACTGCTTTGGCCTCTTGTTTGAAACGCTCGAGTGCGGCGGGTTGACGGGCAACAGTCGGGTGCAAGAGTTTAATTGCTAATTTTGCGCCTGTATGCAAGTGCTCGCCGCGATAAATAATGCCCATGCCACCTTCACTGAGAGGTGCAAGCAAACGATAGTGAGGCGGCAGATCTATGTCATCGAAATTGTCGGAAGCAATTTCACCACTGCCGAGCATACTAAGGTCCGAAACCATCGTGGAATCGAGCTGTGTGATTGAGGCAAGAGTGCGCTGACGCTTTTCTGGAGTGTGAAAATTGATCAAAGTCTGAGCGAGCAAAGACGATGTTAAAGCAACATCTTTTTTCACTTTCACACTGGCACCAGAGTAATGATTTAGCGAAAATGCCAGGCGTCTGCGATCAATCACAAAGTCCCACATAGCCATCAAACCGTCGAGTCCTTCCAGACCTTTTGGAATTTTGAATTCAGAGAATTGTGGCACCGCTTTCAACAAAACCCACAAGTCCATTCCAATAGCTGTGATAATCGCTAAAAGCCATAGACCTATGCAAAGATATCCGTGGATAGAAACGAAATGGAGAGTGGCGGCAAGCCAGTCTTGCACGAGCAGTCCATAATTGTTGGCTGTATGATCGAGAATAGAAATTGCCACCGCAATTAGTGCCACAATCACACCCAATTTCAATTTTGATTTCGATAAGAATGCAAAACCAATACCGAAAGCAGCAAGCGACGTCCAGATCAAATGACCAGAGACCATTCGTCCATTGACGATTTCAGAAGTAGGTAACCAGGTCAATTGCCCAGCCACTGCGCCGTGAGCGTGGACTGCGG
>JACMKL010000137.1 GCA_014380105.1 Candidatus Melainabacteria bacterium | reverse complement strand
GGAAAGGGCTTCTACTTCCAGTGCGCTGTCTCGCGAAGGCACTTCGCTCGAACCAGGATCGCCGGCTTCACTAGCCGCGCCAGACTCGATTATTTCGACCTTCTTATCCGTTTCACTCATAGACTTCACTCATAGACTTCACTCATACGCTTGACTCACCGATTGCGACCATTCAAGCCAAATTCCAGTCGCGCTTTTGCAAATTACATCTTTTCGTACCACACAGGTCCGTCATTTGCAGGTACACCACCAGTTGCGGGAGCAGCTTCTTGTTCACCGCCAGTGGTATCAGACGGATCTACTTCACCTTCAAAAAATTGCAATAAGCGCATATACAAATGCGACATCGTCTGACATTGCACGTCATTCCATTCGTGCTTGCGGAATTCATCCAAAGTCTTGAACATCGCCGCACGAGTCTGAGCCTGCTTAACGCGAGCAAGCCAAATATTTAAATCTTGAACTTGTTCCGCCATCTCACACAACAACCTCAAAGCCGTAGCCCTAATTCTACTCCCTAACTACAAACAGTAATCAAAATGAAAACTACAACTAAAAACTACAGCCACGACATACAACCGACAACTACAAACAAGAGGACCGGAGTATAACCCCGGTCCTTTAACTTGTTAAGAGAGCATGCATGTCGCTCTCAAATTTTGATTGTCAGATTTGGGCTGCCCCAACTCAGTTTGGACTAGTCTTCCAACTTGCCTACGCTGAATGAATCTGGGTGGAATGGCTCGTTGAAGCCGTGTACGAAAGCATTTTTGCTGCCGTAGAATACGCCGGTTGCGCCGCCATATACCAGGGCTGCTGGTGCTGTGACGAAGCTAACGAGTGCGCAAGATGGTCCGAATTCATGTCCACCAACTTGGTCAGCTACTTTGACGGTGAGGTCTTTGTAGGACTTAACAACTTGGCGTGTAACAGCTACAGGTACGCCGACTACCATGCCAGCGCCCAATCCACCCATACGGGTGACGATCAGTCCGCCATCGACAGCTTTGTCGAGGGGTTCATCAGCAGCGAACGCAGGTGCGAGCAAGCCAGCCAACATGACTAGCGAGAGAGCAGATGCCAATCTCGATTTCTTCACAGTTTATCCTCCAACAGATACCCTAATTTTTGCCCCGGTACTAAAAGATGTTCTTGAAAAGCCATCCGCATCTCACGGATACTCGGGCTACCGAGGGATAGTACCAGTTTTTCTACGAAATTAGCCGGACTTTTTATTAGAAAGACAAAAAGAAACGACCCGGTGCTCTGCCCAAAAAGCGTCAGTAGTGCCCGCTCCCGAGCCCTCCTCGCGATTGCCGAGGAAGCCTCCATGACCACCAGTTTCGGTTACCAGTAACGTAACAAATGGCGACTTCAGTTTGTCGCTTAAAAACGACTCAAAGGGCACGATAGGGTCATCTTTGGCGGTAATAACCAACGTAGGTACTCTGATTTTATTGATGAAGTTGATGGAGCTGGCTCGAGCATAATAATTGTCAGCCGTGCCAAAACCTCCGTCCGGGGCGGTGTAGAGATTATCGAAATCTTTGATCGTTTTGACCAACTTCAATTTGCCAACATCGAATCTTTCAGGAAACAGTAAGCTCTTCCGGCGGATTTTGTCAGTCAATCCGCGCAAGAAATGAATTTCGTATATTCGATTGAGACCTTTCCCGAGCGATACGACGCTTGCTTGAAGGTCAATGGAGGGAGAAATAGCGCAGACGCCGGCTAGAAAACCTACGGCGCCGTCGCCGAGTTCTCCTGCCGCTTTTAGGACGATGTTGCCACCCAGAGAAAAGCCCGCAAGGTATACATCGCCAATTCCAAAAAGTTCTCTCACCTGACGCACTACAGAAATTACATCCGCGCTCATTGAGGCGTTGTAGAGCGTTTTTGAAAGATGCAATGTGCCACCACAATTGCGCAAATTCATCCGCACGACATTCATACCCTTGTCGAAAGCTTTGCGGCCGAGACCCAGTACGTGAGACGATTCTGCCGAACCTTCCAGTCCGTGCACGATCAGTAAAGTGGGACTGTCCTGATGGTCATCTTGAAGATGAACATGCACCAGTACTGACGATCCGTCCTCGACTTCCAGGAAATGCGACTGCCCGCCCGTCAGATGATTTTTGCCACCGGCGCGCGGAAAGAGCGTAGGCAAAATAGTCATCAGATGGCTGTTTTTGAGCAGCGGGTGGGGGACGAAGTCGGTCATCCTAAAAAAACTTCACCAAAATAAGCGCTAAGTACGTGATAACCCGCTATACATCTCGATTTTTTGACCTATACTGCAAAAGTTCGACATTAGTTCTCATCGGATATTGATTATGTTAGCCGACGGTGAACCTGCGTTTGTAGGTCTATTTATCATCTTTGCTGTAATGGTAGTGCTCGGCATCTGCTCCAGTCAGGGCGTTTTTGGTCCCGTTTATTAGTCGGACCGCTCACTAAGAGTCATGTTTCTCGCCCCTACCACCACGGCTCGAAAGTTTCGAAAGAGACTACCTTTTGTTTTGTCTTCACTCTTAGCGATTACTTGCTTGTCTGCAAGCAGCGCCTTACTGTCCAGCTGCGGCGCAGAAATTGGCGTGGACGCGGCTCTTTCCAAAAACGTCTACATGGAGCTGGTCGACTGGCACGTCTCCGGCTTATGGGTGATCAACTGCCCGGTAGCCTGGTTGCGTATCAAGAATTTCAATCACGTGCCCATCAAAAATCCAAGAGTGCGCTATGCCACTTACGATTTTGACGGGAAGAAACTCAGTGAGGGCGTCTACACCATTGAAGGGGCGGTCGACGCTGGTCAAGTTGGAAACTTCATTGAGCAATATTTGGGCATCGTAGACTTGCACAGCGACAAGCTTATGGTGCAATTAGTGGGCGTCGAGCCCTATCACTAATTTGCTGCGCGATTTTAGTAGATTGCGCAATTCTAGTACGGTGCGCGATTTTCGGGCTGACCGAAGAATGAGCCTTTCAAGACGAAATATGCGATCACGCCGTAAATCAGAACCAACAACAAGAAAATGACAATCGGCATCTTCTCGTAGATCTTGGCGAACGGTCTTGCAATGAAGTCGATTAAGAACAATCCACTAGCGGCTGCAGGCATTTATTCCAAGGCTCCTGTTGACAATGCCTCAGATTATATACATGCTGGTGGTTAAGAAGAAGTGAAAAGCGCTTATCTATTGCGCTTCTGATCGAATTCTTAGTTGCGCCAATATTCGAAGTGTTTGCGCCAGTGGTCAATTAGAAATGGTGCAAGCAAGTCTGGAAAGACTACGCAAAGCACACAGACACTCAATACCGCGCATAGAAGAAGTGAGAAAACCCAGATCATACGCTTCGTTAAACTCCACGAGTTACCAAAAGAAACTGCCCTGCCTAAGTGCGTGTAATCATGCACGGAGGCTGTTTAAGGACTGGTTAAGGACTAACGATGCAAAAGTGTATTCGGCTTAATGAACTCTGTCTATAGTCGTGGCAATTTGCGTCCGAAAACTTGCCAAGAGCCCGAGATTGAGCTTGCGGCAGGCTTTCAGGTGAACATTTATTCACATAAGCAAAAACGAGAGCCTCGCAATTAATGCAAAACTCTCGAATTTTGATGGAGATTTAATTCGCAGATACTAGTTATGGTCCAGAGTGACGTCGACATGGAGCGTTCCGGAGTCTCTTTTAACGACGGTGGTAACCGCCGTCTCGTCGGATTCTTCTGCGGAATTGCTCGATGACGTTGTGGTCACTGATGGTTTGTTTTTGCGCTTAACCACAGAAACAGTGTCGTGCTGTGTCTGGCTCTTAAGAGTGCTCCTCACAGCTGGCTTAGAAGATGCTTTTGAATTGCTCTCAGCTTTCTCTTTGACCTTAGCGACACGCTTCGATCCCAAATCGGCAGAGGCGATTTCTACTTTCTTCTCTGTTTTGGAAGTTGTTGAATTTGCTTTGGTGCTATAAGCCACGATGTCATCGCTGTCGCGAATCGGCTTGGCATGCGGCACGCCGTAAGATACATAAACTTTAGTCGGAATCAAATCCTTGCTGCCTTCAGTGGCGGACGCAATCATTGTTGCCGGTTCGTTTTCGTCGATGTTGTTGTTGAGGTAGGCGGTAGCATCAATCGGCAAGCGCGAGACTACCAGTTGAACCTTCTCGGTGCCAGGGTTTTCGTCGAAAGCGAGATAGCCATCACCTGGAATTACAACGTCACGTCCACGGAATACTTTGTTGCCTTCGACTTTCTTAGTCTCCGGGAAAAGCACGGCGCGCTCCCCACGAGAACCGCTCGTCAAAAGCACATAAGCGTAACCATCTATGTTTGGGATAACGTGAAAGCGAATGCGATCGCCAGTCTTAAATTGGTG
>JACMKL010000136.1 GCA_014380105.1 Candidatus Melainabacteria bacterium | reverse complement strand
GGGTAGATTGCATCATCAAAATCGAGAAAGGAGAGATATTGTCCTGTTGCTGCGCTAATTCCTTTATTCAACAAAATGACGCGAGCATCAATTTTTTCATCCATCGAAGCATGGCAAATCTGGACTGCAGGCTTGTAAAGCCAGGGTTGCTCTCGAACCATTTCCTCGATGTCAGAGATAAGTTTGTCTGTAGGATTTTTTACAGCAACGACAATTTCGAGATCGTTTATATTCTGCTGCGCGAGAGAAAAGACGGCCTGCTCAAGATGCTCAACGCAACCCTCTGAATGAAAGCGAATGACCACAGACAGTCGACCCGCAACGAAACTGTTTTCTTCTAAATCATGCTTGATAGAATTGACCATGAAATTAGTTTCTACCATCTCGGTCCCGCCTCAGACACCAAATTTTCCAAATTCAGCCGAAGCAAATGTTCGGTTTTAAATTTGAAAACATTAGGATCTTTCAGTGCTGCAGCAGGTCCGGATTCGTTTTTCTCTAATTGCAAGAATTCATCCAACTTCTCCCAATTCAATTTTCTTTCTGGCCACTTAGTCATGAAGAGTTCTCGACTTGCGGCAATTTCAGTTGCACGCTGCAATGCAGTGTGTCTGTCAGAGAATGTAGTCGCAAACATTGCTCTCTCGGCAAAGAAAACTCCGAATCCAAGCGCTTGTGCTCTAAAACAAAAATCAATTCCAGCCAAAATGGCTGGCAAGTTTCCATCAAATCCGCCAACTGCTTCGTAGACTTTTCTAGGGATAAGAATGCAATTAGAACTCACCCACGAGGCTTTACCAGTCTCTATTTCTACATCGATACTGAGCTCTTCAGGAAAATGTCGCGCCCCTATTATCGAGTTCGGATTTGCCTCGAGTTTATCCAGCATGGCTTTTATGCTTTTTCGATGAAGTATCACTTCCGGGGACAGGAGGAGGCACAAATTTACGTCAGCAGAGCCAAATGCTTTTCGCATAATCCGATTTGCGTTGGATACATAACTGTGTGACGTAGCGGAAAGATAAGAACAACTCAGACCTGGCGCGGATTTCTCGGCAAGGTCCGACTCAACCTCATCTACATAAATTGCCTGAACACTTATTTCTCTTGCGGCCTTTGAGTAGCCCGCCGCAATACCAATGCTAGTACTAAAACGTTCTTTCGAAGCAGCCGTTAAGCCCCAGAAGCACGCCCCAATTGTCAAAGAATGTTGTTCAGACGACGTCAAATAATGTCCATCCGGGTCAATAACAATCATAGATGGTTGCTTATTGACAATTCCTTATCGGCAACGATCCTTACCTGTGAGTGAGAAATAATCTCTGACCAAGTCCCATCCAGTCTCAGGTTGCCGAATCTCACCTGTTTAACAATGTCACGAAACTGTTGTTATTGCAGCAACACCACTAAAATAGCAAATGTAAAATGCCGTTGAAAAATGCAAAAAAACAACTCGCCACGAATAACTATTGTTACTCCAACCTTCAATCGCGCGGGGCTCTTGCCTGAGACGATTGAGAGCGTGCTCGGACAGTCATATCCAAACTTTGAGTACATCATTGTAGATGACGGTTCTACAGACAACACGAAAGAAGTAGTTAGCAAATATGGTGATGAAATCAAATACATTTATCAAGATAATCAGGGCGAACCGGGCGCCGTGAATACGGCATGGAGAGTCGCAAAGGGCGAGTATTTTGCGGTCGTAAGTTCTGACGATCCAATGAAGTCCAACTGGCTGTCGGTTGCTCTCGAATTTATGGATAACAATCCAGACGCACTGGTTGGGTATCCTGACTGGATTCTCATCGATAAAGAGTCCAAGCCCATTCAACACATTGAATGTTTTGAATATCGGCATGAAGACATGGTTTCCTGGCTACATTGCTTTCCAGGGCCAGGAACAATCATCAGAAAGAGCGCGATTCCGAACGTCAATGAGCTGAGAAACACGTCTTACCGCTTCATGTCCGACATGGTGACATGGCTCGATCTATCACTTCTGGGCAAATTTGCACGCATTCCAAATGAGCTGGCGACCTGGCGAGCACATGAGGAGTCAATTTCAATAAAGTGCATCGGATTGGACAGAGCACACGAAACATTACGCATGCACAGAGAATTTTTCGCAAAGAATTTGCCACCGCATATAGCAATGTTGGAAAGGAAAAGTTTGAGTCGTGCTTTTCATTTATGCTCAGTAATCATTGCTCAAAAGCATCCGAGATGGTCTAAGTACTATCGTTTACGCTCCAACCTTACTGGCGTGGATGACGTAGACATGCCTACCCAATTGAAGAAACCAGCTTTTTCAATCGGCGCTCTTTTTAGAAGCGGAAACGCAGCAGCTGTTTAAACTCGGTCGAACTGAAAGAGGTAAAAGTTTTGTTAGTACTGCCCGAAGTCAAACTACCGAAAGACGCTGTGAGACTTTGCCTGGGAGCAGGTGAAACACCTTTTGATGATTATCAAAATTTTGATTTCTTCTCGGTACATGAAAATGTAACTCAATGCGATCTGCGTAGACTTCCGTTTGAAGACAATTCTGTGGACGAGATTTTTGCCCTACAGCCCGAGCATATTCCACATCCAGAAATTCTCACCACATTTACAGAATGGCTCAGAGTGTTGAAGCCGAACGGTTATTTTTCAATGAACTTTCCTGATTTTGTCTGGGTCATGAAGAATTGGCTAGAGTTGCCAGAGGAAGAACGTTGGGGCTATAAGTTTGGTGTTATCTTCGGCATGCAAAATACACCCTGCGATGTTCATTACACCGGATTTACTAAAGAACGGGCAATTGAACTCTTGACGACCGCAGGATTTTCAGAAGTGAGAGCGGAATTCCGCGATCAATTTGACCATCAGAGAGTTTGGGCATTTGCACGCAAACCGATGCAACCAAATACATCTTCCACGAACGAAAATTTGGCAGGCTCAGTTCTTCCTGCTGCAATGCTAAGTACAAAATTATTTTATGACTCGAAG
>JACMKL010000135.1 GCA_014380105.1 Candidatus Melainabacteria bacterium | reverse complement strand
TTAGCAAAACTTTCTTGAGGAGCACCGAGTTTGCCGGGCATTCCGGAAAGTTCGCTGATTAGTTTTTCATCAGCACGACTTATGAAAACATACGTGCCCTGCACCAGGTCGACATCAGTTGCGCGCACCTGCTGAACAAGAGGGGCATAATTCAGACTTACATTTTTCCACGCCTCATAATAAGAGAAATCAGAATAGTCAGAACGCACAACTTTGGAACGTGCTGTAGCAAAAATTGTCTGCGGAGCCTTGTATGAACTGTAATGCGCATTTTCGTCTATTCTGGACTTTCGCAAATGCGCATATTTTGGCAATTTAGCTGCAACTGTCACTGAATCGATTTTTGACAGCTTCCACTTTAGTGCTTCTACAGGAAGACTGATCAGAGAAGCAGAACTCCAGGCTTTTGGCTCCTCCAAAACAACTACGCCATGAGTGGTCGGACACAGGTAGGTCGCATTTTGATACATGGGTGCCGGAAGATTCTCATCTTTTAGGACGTAGTCCATTTTTGGAAATTGTTCGAGCAATTTCTGCTTTGGCACAAATTGCATTAGTCTGCGCACTCTGGCAGCAGCTATACGTTTTTGATTTTGAAGATTTTTACCAATCTTTTCTGCTAATTCTTTTTCGAAAATTGAATAGTAATAATCCGCCGAATTAAAATCTTCGAGCCTGTCACAAATGCGACCTAATACTGCGCAGCCGTAATTATTATCGTCTTCAGTAATGCGTCTGAGCATCACGTAGGCATAATATTGCTTGTATGCAGCTGCAAATTTATTGCGTGCTTCACTCTCTGCTCCGTATTTAGCCTGACGAGAAGCACAACGCTCAAGAAAATTGTTGCGACTCTTTTCACCTTCAAATGAATGGACAACATTCGCATAACGCATCACAGTTATCTCATAGTAATTTGTGCAATTTGCATCCAGAAAAGTGAGCAAATCACCCGCACCTACATATGCCAGAACTGGCACCGCCAGCAGTGTCAATAAAAGTTCGGAAAAACTTCGCGGAAAGGACGACTGAAACATCACTGCCAACGGCAAAAGATTTCGCCGCTTCTGCGTTGCGATCTTCGTCAAAATTTTGCTAAGCAGATTTACGCAAACCAGCATGGTCACAATGCGTAAAGCGTTAATGTAAGGATCGATCGGGTGAACGCACCACAATCCCCACAGCAATGCCGAAAATTCCATGAGATTAAAGTAGAGAGGGCAAAATTTCAACATAGAAAATCCTCAACCAAAATCAGAAATTACGACTCGTTTTGCCTGTAAACCGTTCAACTTCCTCGCCCTGACTCAACTTCAAGAGCCGCTGATATTGAGATTCAGTCAAAAGGACCATACTTTTCGACAGATATTCATCGATAGTGCGTGGATAGAGATAAGCACCAGGAGAAGTATCACCACTCAGACGCGCGAATTCCCACCTTTCAAGACCTAGTGGCACCATTCGTCCAGCGATGTGGATGTCAGATTTTTTCAATAGCAATTCCACTTCTTTGATAGGCAGCCATAATTTCGGATGTTCAGAATTTGAGTCTCCGATTGACCAGTCACATACCAGAGGTTTCTTAAAATCAAATTCCAAAAATTGCGTGCCAAGATAAACAGATGACTGATTTTTATCCTGAATACAGTCTTTGGCAAACGGAATGCTACGAATAGCAGCATCTTCGGGAACACCCTTCAGCAATCGGTGAAGCCGTCCAACACAAACGTATTGACGTCCATTAGATGCATCCGACCACGCTTGCTCTGCGCGCTCGTAGAATGCGTCGGCTTCGGCATATCTCCCAAGTTTGTCGAGTTCTGCTGCGATGACGCCGGCACCAGCATCATGTTGTGGTGCGTTTTTATAAACTTCCTTTTCGAATTCATAGGCGACTTGATAGTGCTTCAACGCCATATCGTGGTCCTTGTATCTCATCTCAGAAGTTTCGCCATTCTGCATCTGTGCGTTGTGAGCATTCATCAAAAGATTGTCAGCGATTTCGTCACCCTCTAAAAATCGGCACAGTCCAACATAGCTTTTCACCGCGCAAACGGGATTGAGGGGTGAAACAGCGAGAACGGGCGATTGAAACATCCAGCCAAGCGCGGCATAGAGCATGAAATACAGCGCACAATCCATAGCCACACTGCGCCAGCGTGTAAATTTGGACATTTGACCGTCCTTGAGCGTAACTCCGTCGCCTGGTCGAAAAAAGCGGAAAAGGCTGTATGCCGAAGTGGCAGCGAAAAGACCTGCTACGGATAGGACGAAGCCGTTAAGAAGAGGGTTTTGCGGGTGTATTCGAGAAGCTATGACCAACGCGGCAAGCCCGTAATAGCCAGCATAACGAACCAGGGACCATTCGGAATCTTTCATAGGGCGCAACCGGACCGGTGAGCTACCATTATTGCGCAACGATTTAGGTTGTAAACAGGAAAAACCCTGAGGACGGGCGCAGGCTTTTGCCTTTTTATTTAAAACCCTGCAACACTCGGCAGCTCCTGACGTCCCCTATTTAAGAACCCGTGCTACACTAAGTTTCGTCCGGGCGGTTAGCTCAATGGTGGAGCACCTCGTTTACACCGAGGGGGTTAGGAGTTCGAGTCTCTTACCGCCCAATCTTTTTAGTCCTCAAAAAATCTTCCCCCTACACTCGCCCTACAACGGGCGTCAAAGTTAGGGCAACTCTGTTTATGTCAAACTTTGCTGTGTACGAAGTCGAAGTAGCGGCACGCAAATGTCTGATCAAAGAATAACGACGATTGATTATCTGGTAATGCTGCTAAGCACCGATTGGTTCTTGGAGTATTGGCCCTTGATTGGAAGAGGCGTGCCCAACGCGAAAAAGACGCTCCTACAGTTGGGCTGTAGATCAATCGTGACGCAGGTCCACACCTTTCAAGGCAAGGAAGTTAAAGACCGCATCAGCATTAGCTATTTAGCTGAACGAATTCTCGAAACTAGAAATCAATTCTTGAATCTTTTAGCATTGTGCGATCTCGATGAACCAACAAGGATAGCCGCCCTATCAGGACTTCAGCGAAAGCGGTATTCGAAAACACAACTGATAGTATTTGAAGACATCACGAAGCTTTTGGTCGAAAACTA
>JACMKL010000134.1 GCA_014380105.1 Candidatus Melainabacteria bacterium | reverse complement strand
TTGCGCCTTTGCGCCTTTGCGGGAGATGCTTTCCTCAAGCTGGATAGTCCTTGAATTTCAAACTGACCCACTACCCACTATTGAGCCAGAGTGGGTTAAATGACATTCAATTGATTACTGAGGCTTCGTCCATTAAGAACATTGATAAGATGGCAAAACACTAAGACCGCTGTGCCTGCACAGCGGTCTTAGTGTTTTTGGCTCTCTTCCTTTAAAGAGCCACGTCCGCCACGCCTTCACCCCGTCGGGCGTGACGGCTTCGCAGCACAGCCTGCTCTCCCCCGCGCGCAGGCGTGCCTGCCGAAGATGTGCCCCGCACCAAGTCAGGCTTAAGCGGAAGTCTCAATTACCGAATGCCAGCGAGTCGCCAGCCATCATCATAACGCTGGAAGCTGGCAGTTGATTTCTTCTCCCCATAGCCTTTTCCTAACGTATTGGTCAGAGGTGACAACTGGTATAGCCCTCGCGGCCCGCTGACGAGTTCTTGAATATTTGGCGGGAGATTCTTGTAGGTCTTACTATTGGTATCGAACGCTTCTCCGACGAGGGTCGGGATAGCTCGCCAGTTAAAATTAGCCTGTGCTTGGTTCTCTCCACTATTAGTGATTCCGGTCACCTCGACCACGTCCTTCTGATATAGAGCAATTGACTGATCTTCTTTGTAAGTGCTACCGGCATCACGATTCAATTCTCGCCCCTTCTCAGTTAACGAAGCAGTGACTGAGAATTGCCACGGATCGATACGCGTCATCGGCTTGGCAAACATAATAGGTGTTTCAACTTTCACGGGTCTTTTCACGAGCGCCGCTTTGACCTCTATCAGCCCTAGATGTTGCAAGACAGCCATCGTTGGGTGGTCGATATAAAATAGTTCGATGGCGCGCGCATGCGCTTCCGGCTCCGGGTCGTCTTCGGCCTGTGCCTTGACCGGAATATCTTTTTGGTTAATGAGCCGAATGGTTGCCGGCTCTTTGAAGTCTTTGGAATTCTTGAGCAGGGTTAATGCGCGAGAGCGCGTTAGTTCTTTTGACTCAGCACAGCCAGATGCCAATACAATAATTACGAGAGCTATGAGATGTTTATGGATTTGCATTATGTTGTTCTCCGATTTGACTGAGGCAATGAGAGACAGACTGTCATGTGACTTTTTTAGATTGAAATACCTTTGTCGAAATAGCGTGACTTCTGGCAACATCTAGGTAGATGATGTCCAACGAAGCTTTTTGAAATTCGGGAGCATGTCCTTCTTGGCAACAAAAGCAGCTCAAACACTCGCGCCATGAATAGGGGACTGGAGTCTTGTAAGCTGAGACTTCCGGCATCCACGATGTGCGCTGACATATTAAACACAAATGTGTTTAATGGCAAGAGGCCGCAAATTGCTAAACTATCAGGAGGGCCATCCTGATGGGTCATGCATCCCGCCAGAGGCCCGCACGTTTAGCCTCGAAGCTGCTACAAATCCGTAAATTTCTTGGCCTGTCACAAAATCAGATGATCAGGCGCTTGGGCTTCAAAGGAGAACTGATTCAATCTCATATCTCTGCTTATGAACAGGAAGGTGAGAATGGCCGGGAGCCTCCTCTCGGCGTGTTACTACAATACGCTCGTACCGTTAAAGCCCCGGTCGAAGTGCTGATAGATGATCGGCTGGATTTGGAGATGCCTAGTACGCAGCGGAAACCGGTGAAAAGGCGTGTGAGTAAACAGCCCGCGCCTATATCCCTGAGCAAGCCATCAAGGCGTAAGACCAAGCACAACCCATAGCAATCTCACTCCAACAATGGGCATTCTGATGGCAACAATGATTATTTTTCGAGTAAGAGATTTACAGGCGTGAATGAGGTCGCTAGATTATGACATTAGTAAGGAGATAAATTTTCACAGCTTAACTTTTCGCCCTTTCCACACAGGGGAGCACAGTAGTCCAAATGATGAGTAGTTAATTGAATTGATACGAAAGAGCACTTATCCAGATAAAGATCAAGCTAATCAAGGCTTTGATAGGAGGAAGTCATGTCTGCCACGAGATTTATACCACGGCTTAATCATCCTTCCAGACAACTGCTCGTTTCCTTAGAGTATCTCTCCATGCACCTGCTCGTTCCGGGTGCGACAGCGCATCTTCCGGTCTTTATCCCTTGGGGTGAACTGCAATCTCGCTCCGGGGTAGACCTCAATTGGGCGCTTCAATCCTGTCTCTCCACAAATGCCTGTAGTTGGCCTATCATGGGCAGAAGCCACCCAGCGGTTTGGCAGAAGGGTTATTTTGTGGAACTCCGAAAGGCGGTTCTAACGCTTGAGCCGAGATGCCGACCCGCAAGCAGCCTTGCAACCTGTGAGACACCAAGCGGCCTAAGAACGATGCGACCCCAGTGGTTACCTCCAGCGAACTGTTAGATTGCGGTTTTGTTTTTCGCAATTCAACGACTTTCACTTTCAATGTGTTTCAGAAGACAAAGTTGAAAAGCCAATTATGGGCGATTCTCCTTGCAGTGGCGTTGTTCTCCCATGATATACCTCCGCTTGCAGAATCTGTGTGTTTGTACCAAGACAAAGTGCCGTCGTTTTTGACGGTATAGATAATTCCGTTACCGCCGGAAAAGACTTGTCGCAAATCTTGCCAGCCTCTGGAGATCCTTTTTCGCCCTTGCCAGCTTTCCGCTCCGTCTCGAAAACCCACATGTTTATACCAGTACAAGTCGCCTTTGTCGTCAATCAAATAAATGACTCCTTCGCCGCCCGAAAAAACGAATCGCGCGGTTTGCCATTCGATGGCTATGTTGCGGCCAGTCCTTAAGTCGACGTTAGTTCCGTCAGCGATTTTTTTGCCGCGTGCGTCGTTCGCCCATGAGAACGCGCCGCTTTGATAACCGAGATGTTTGTACCAGTACAAGTCGCCTTTGTCGTCTATTAAATAAATAATGCCGCCGCCGCCTGCGAACACATGCTTTGCCTTCCAGCCGACGCCGACTCTTTTACCCTCGACCCAATTTAACGAGCCGTTGCTATAGCCTGTGTGTTTGTACCAGTACAAATCGCCGTTTGTGTCCACGCGGTAAATAATTCCCTCTTCCTTGTCTACGCCGCGCGGATTGCCTTTAAAAATTTGTGTGCTCAATGCCCACCCCTCTCCGACTTTTTTAGCAGCCCTCCGATTTGCCCAAGAGTTACTTCCATCTTGAAAGCCTTGATGGCTATACCAGAGCAAATCACCATTTGCTCCGACGGCATACATCGGCACGCCGGTCACACCCAACGGTACGGCACTTTGTCCGGTTTGAGAAAAAGCGGCATTGACTAATAAAACGAAGAACAAAATGAGTAGCAGTAAATAAGCAATTGTTTTTTTCATTTCCAGATAGCCTTCTTTGCGAAAATATCTATTTGAGTGTTTCGATGTCCTAAGTATCGTTACGAAAGTGATGCATCAAACT
>JACMKL010000133.1 GCA_014380105.1 Candidatus Melainabacteria bacterium | reverse complement strand
TATATTGATGACATTGAAGCTTTCGCTGCGGACAATCCTAAATTGGCTGAACTTTTAGGTGGCGTTTGGCACAGTGGTACCGTCACGCCTGAGGTTTGGAAACGAATAGAAATTCTTCGAGGCGAACCATGGGGGCCGTAACGATTATTTAGGTTTCTAAGTCACCTAAATAATTTTAGCGGGTGAAAGTAGGATCGCTCAAACGAGAGGCACAGTCCAGAATGTCTGCAGATCCGGATTTTCCGCGCACAGCTGAAATAAGATCGTTATTGGATGACATAAAAATTTCTGCAAATCTTTCTCCTCGGCATCGAGACATACTTCGGCTGTATTATGGCGGCGACACCGCAGGCGTAAATTCACTTAGTGAAATTGCCCAGCTCTATGGTGTGAATGTTCCGCATGCAAAATGCATGCTAAGAGATGCAACGATAGCGCTGAAATCGTCGGACCTTCAAAGATTGGTCGAAGCGTACCTCAAGGGGACCGAAGGCGGTCGTGGCTCCGCAGCTCATGAAGAAAACTGGTGGGCTATTTCCACAGTGATGTTTATGACGGAAAAGGAACCTGAAAGATTGTGGCAATTTATAGTTGCTGCATACCCAGGTCTGAATACAGAAAGAATGAAAGCGGTTTTTGCTGCCGGTCCCATAGAGGATTTATTAAGTCACCATGGCGAACAGGTTATTGATCGAATTGAAGAACTTGCTCTCACAGACGATAACTTCCGCTACCTGCTTGGTGGAGTATGGCGAGCTGGTACGCCCAAGAAAATCTGGAAGCGTTTAGAGAACATTCGCGGTTCTCCTTGGAAGGACTGAAATTGGCAGTTCTGATGAATGCCGTTCCTCGTCTGCACCTTAGTCGTAATGAGTTACGGAGGAGAGTGTAGCGCAGGAGACGTCCAACTGATTCGCTTCAACTCCACTTTCCATTCAATTTCTGACATGCCTTCCTTAACTGTACGGTTTCGAGAATCTAACAGAAAATATCCCGTTTTCTTTACGGCGTCAGGGTTTTCATCGCCTTCAAGGACCGATGTTCGCCCAGTGATGTACGGAGTCTTTATCGCAAAACTCTTTAAATTTCCATAGACAGCGTGCGGTTTGCGACGTCCTTCTAAGCGAACTATAACTACTTCTCTGAAGTTTGTCCTCACAAGACAGTACACACCCATTAGGGGGTTAATGTAATCACCACAAATATGCTGGCTACTTGTCCTCGTTATCAACCACTTTGTTGTCTCGTCCGCGTGACAGGTTGAACTTGTCCACAGAAATAGGGGGAGCATTATAATGACTGCTAACCAGTTCATTTTTAAAGCCTCAGTTTGCGAATAATCGTACTTGCAATCGCGAAATATCCCACTCGCGAAATCAAATTTCATTCCTCTTGCGCACCGAGGTTGTGCAGTTTCTCCGTCGCATCGAGTTTCATAGCCTCTTCCCATGGATAAATGTTTTTGAACTGCGAAATAATCTTCAACTGTTGGATCGCTTCTTCTTTCTCTCCACATTCTAGACTTGCTTGAGCCAGAAAGTATCGTGCACTTAATTCACCCAGTCCTGGACTTATGCCATACCACTCAACTGCTTGTCGAAAAAGTTGCTGCGCCTCTGAGCATCGTTTTTGACTGAAAAGTAAATTTCCCAACCCTAAAATTGCATCTTTGTGCCACGGGTCAATTCCGATCACATTCTTGTACATTTTCTCCGCTGCCAGTTCGTCTCCCACCCTCCCGAGAATTCGGGCATAGGTAAACAAACCATTGGCGGAATCAGGCTCGTGCTCTAAATATATTTTGATTGCGGACGTTGCAAGCTCAGTTTGTTCTGGTAATTCATGAAAGCAAATGTTTGCGATCTCCAAATAGGGTGTGAAAATTTCAGGAGCATTTTTAAGTTCTTTGCGAAGCTCTTCGATTTTTTTTAGTGCTTTGCTGCTGTTGTTTATTGGTTCTTGCGCGGTGAAAGCGATAGTGCCTGGAACGTTGCACCGAATTTCTAAGTCTTCAAAATCTTCCTTAGAACGAATTTCTGTCTCTAACAAAGTCTTAAAATCATTGAAGTACGCGTTTTCTTTAACTAGCCAAACTCCAGTCATCGCGTATAGAAACTTTGAATTTGTCAGTGCCTCATTTCTAATTCTGTGAGCAATTTGCGAGCCATGATCTCTCACGAGCATCTCAAGTTCTCCAGCTGCAACATCATAAAGAAAATTCAGAGATGGCGCGGCATCAATCAATGCCAGTGTGACCATCCAAGCTTTTTCCAAATCTTCATTGTATATGCGCTCAATCTCGTCACGAGCCCATTCATATTCTTCGCTGCCTCTATAGAAGAGGAAGTAAAATCTGGACAATTCACTAATAGAGTGTTCTGAGTCTGACATTTAACAGCTAGCCTCTGAGTCGCACAGTCAGTCGATGCGCAGCAGCACTCTCATGACGTGTCTACCATGTCGCAGGAGATATGGTGACAGCGTCAGCATCAAATCCGTAGAGAAGCAGTGGTGCATTTTTTACTTTTGGAATTCTTCTCAAGACTCCCGTAGCTAGCACGCATCGATTACTGTCCGGTTCATTTTTGCCAAATTTACCGAGCAGCGCGATTCGCCCAGTTGAATCATACGACAGAATTCTAAACGTCCCATCGTCCCCTTTGAACATTTCCCCCTTCAGTGTGATTCTTTCACCAACATGTTTTTTGAGAACATCATTTGGAAAGTGAAAGTGCCAGCGCTCTCCCTTCTGTGGCATTATTGGTAGAGATAATTGTTCTGCATAAATGAACTCTCCGCACTGTAATCCACTTCGTGCAATTTTTCCTATTGCTTCGCTCTTTGAACGCAGAATCGTACGATTCTTATCTATTCTGTCGACCCACCCGGCAGATTCTTTTATCAGATATACGTCACCATCGGTGATGATTGAGCCGTCAGGTACACCTTTTACAGATGATGTAAGAACCTCTTTTAAAACAGCTTTTTCAATATTTGTTCCATCTCTTGGAGTTTCAGTCGTCAACCTGTTGCTACAACTAATCAGGCATAGGGAAAAGACAAGAAACGAATAGTGTCTTAGAAACTTGTGCTTATTAATGGCCAAGAGACGCAAAATATTCTCCTTTGCGTTGAGATTGAGCGTACAGCGCCCCCTAATGGCTGCGGTGCTGCCGATCCGCGTGTCGCGAAGGCTAAAGAGCATCTGGAAGTTCTGAAGACGCGATAACAGAAATTAACACCAAACCATCTTAGAGTTCGATGCGTTCAGATATAGCAATCAAGGACCACATCCAGCTCTAAATAAGAGAGTAAATCAATGTTAGAGCGACGAAAAACACCCACACTCATATTGTCTTTAGCAGACCAGAACAACAAAAAGACCGAATTGTAGTTTACCGATTTCCAGCGTCGAGTGTGTTTTTGCTGCAATTTCACTCGTTCTACAAGATAAACAATGTATCCTCCGAGCTCAGATGAATTGCCGATATAGTGATTTTGGGTTGAAAGCGACCAATTCCCGAACTCGTGCACGCTATCCTTATACTTGTCGCCCCTTCTAAAGCAGTTACTCGGTTCCGTTTGCAATTCATTAGTGATTTCTGCTGGATCCAAATCAAGCGCAGCCACTCTTAAGCTTACATATGCTTCTAATGGGTCTGATGAATTTTTTACATGATCTTCAATCAGGCGAATTTTCTTTTCGTAAATTTCGAAATGCTCCCATAGTTCGATCATCAGTGCGGAATGCAATCTCGCCAAGAGTGACCAGTGTTCTGCCGTAATTACGAATTTGACATTTGGGCAAGTAGCAGCAACCTTTAACAGAATATATGAATAGCTTTCTTTCGAAGGCTTTTCCGCCGTCCGAATATTCTCAATATGTTTTTCGAAATCGATAGTTGAAATAGCTGACTGAGTATAATGACCCGAGTCAAGAAACTCTGGTCTAAATTCATAGCCGG
>JACMKL010000132.1 GCA_014380105.1 Candidatus Melainabacteria bacterium | reverse complement strand
CCTCCTCGGCTATTTCCAGCACGAGCCTGAAGAGCCCGTTGACACGCGCGTTCGCATTGACAGAACTACTTACAAAATAAATCAAACGGTTATTCACGACACTTTCGGAAAAGGCAAAATCACGAATATCACCGATGTGAATTGTCTCGCGGTGAAATTCGAAACGGCCGGAAGACGACTGCTTGACGCCCGTCACACAATTTTGTATGCGCCAGAAAAGAAGGGTCGAAAGTAGTGATTATTTTTCGAGCCTGGAGATCGCATGCTTAAACTCTACAAAAAGACAAAGGACAAATTTCACTATTGGGAAGCTTGGATCGATGGCGACGAGTTAATTACTCATTGGGGTGAAGTCGGTACAAACGGCACCGATAAAGCTTTGGCTTTAAAAGACGGTGAAGAAGCAGAGAAAATTTTAGAGCGAGAAACGCAAGCTAAACTTGCTGAAGGATATTCTGCAATCGCAGGGCATGCTACTTTGAGCATTACGTACAAAGGCGAAGATCTCGAGATAGAAGAAAATCTCGATATTCGCTACGACGTAGAACATCTGATGAACGAATGCCTCGGCTGGACAGGAAACGGTCGTTGTATTGGCGCAGAGATCGGCAGAGGTTCATTCACAATCAACTGTGACGTGATTGACAGCCAAGTTGCAAAAAAGACAGCTAAAGACGCTTTACGAGAAGCAAACCTTTTAGAAGGAGCGCGTATAGAAACTCGGGAAGGCAAAGAAAACTAAACAGAACGCCAAAACGTGATCACTCTTAGAGCGACCACGTAATTGACTTTTCAGGGACAGTCCGATGATCTGACGCTATTCGGCTTCAATCATCGGTACGCAGAGGAAATAGCGAAAATTCCGCTCCCGTCCAATCTGAGTGTTTAGACACAACTGATACGCATTGGTTCCACAATAAAACAAATAAATCAATTTCGAAGAAGCTCATCTAAAGCGCTTCAGAAGCTCATCTAGAGTTTTACCCAGCTGAGCGTTTAGAAGCCTGATAAGCATATTCCGCCAGTATATAAACCGGCACAACCCCAATGACAAATCCAACTGCAATTCCGAGTAATGTCGCAAACATTACCGAAAGCGGCACTCCGCGCAGACTAGTGAGCGTCTGCCAATCTGGTGGAACGAGATTGGCAAACAAAAATGCGCAAATAATCGCGCTGATTGAACCAACCACAACCGCAATCTGATGGACCTTTGTGAATATTCCAGTCGGCATAGAATTTCTTAATCGACGTCTGGATTCAGGTGAAACTTGGTTTTCAAAATAGTGAGAATTGTGATTGGTAACTCTTGGATTTCTGGTCTTTAGTAAGGTGTGCTCTGCTGACTCATTCGAGATAAAGTTCTCATCAGCGCCAGTGGCAGGTGGGCTTTCGTCCACGTAGAAAGTTTGCATTGTCGGATTCTCCTCTTTTTCGGTTACTTTTATGACTATTCCAGAAATTTATTTCAAAGTAGTTGCAATGCTCTCTCTTTGAAGTAGCACGCAATAAAAAACGCCGCAGGATTACTGCGGCGTTTCTTTTACTTTATGCGTGAGTTCAAATAAACAGATTACCCAGTTTATTTAAGCCCTTTCACAGCCGCTACAACATGCTTAGCAGAGATGCCGGCTTCATCCATCAACTCTTGCGGAGTTCCGGAGCCTGCCATGCCCTTAACAGCTAGTTTCACAATCTTTGGAAGTGTTCCTGCTGAATTCAAAGTCTTCTCACATGAAGCAAATGCATCAAGCACCGCGTCACCGAGTCCGCCTTCCGGCCAGTGATCTTCTACAACGATCAATGTGCCAGTTTCTTTTGCAGCCTTCGCGAGAGCTTCTTTGTCGATAGGCTTCACCGAGTACGCATCGATGATGCGAACGTTAATGCCTTCTTTCTTCAGCTCTTCGTACGCTTTCATTGATTCATGCAGAGTGATACCACAAGCAACAATGGTGGCTTTGTCCTTATCCGAGCTGTGCAGAGTTTTGCTTCCACCGATAGGGAATGTATCGTCATTCTTGTAGAGAATGGGTGTCTTCTCTCTGGTGGTGCGCATGTACGAGATGCCTTTAGTTTCAGACATAGTCTTGACCAAATGAGCAGTCGATACGCCATCTGAAGGATAAAGAACGGTACTGCCGTGAATGGCGCGCATCATGGAAAGGTCTTCCAGAGCCATTTGCGATGGTCCGTCCTGTCCGATTGAAACACCTGCGTGCGATCCGCACAAACGCATATTGGAGCGGCAGATGGCACCCATGCGGATGAAGTCATAACCACGACTCAAGAATGCAGCAAACGTGGACGCGAAGCAGATTTTGCCACGATTGGCCAAACCGATGGCAACGCCAAGCATGCATTGTTCCGCGATGTACATTTCGAAGAAACGCTCGAGGAAAGAATGACCAAACTTGTCGGCATATGTTGAATTAGAGACTTCGGCATCAACAACAACAACTTTGTCATCGGAAGCTCCGAGAGCTTTTAGAGCATCACCGTAAGCTTCACGAGTAGCAACAGCTGCATCGTATTTAGGAATTACGAAATCTTTGACTGCGCGTCCTTCGTTAGCTGGATGTTTGTCTTCAGGCTTCTGAACATCGTAAACGGTGTCTTGAGCACCACCCAACAGTTCAACAGCTTCTTTTGCTTGTTCTGGGCTGAGTGGTTTGCCGTGCCAGCCATCTTTGTTGGCTGTCAGTGGAATGCCATGACCCTTCTCGGTTTTGGCAATAATCAAAGTTGGTTGACCACTGAATGCAATTGCATCTTTATATGCAGCGTCAATTTTGTCCAAATTGTGTCCGTCAATCTCGATGACGTTCCAACCAAATGCTCTACCTCTTTCAGCGTACACATCTGAGTGCCAGCCGAGCATTGTTTCGCCGCGCTGTCCAAGACGGTTCATGTCGAGGATTGCAGTCATATTGTCTAACTTGTAGTGCGATGCGCATGCCATGGCTTCCCAGACGGAGCCTTCTGCCATTTCACTGTCGCCCAGCAAAACCCAAACGCGGAAAGGTAGTTTGTCCAGGAATTTGCCTGAAAGCGCCATACCGACGCCCATTGCCAGGCCTTGTCCAAGAGAGCCAGTCGCTACATCGACCCATGGCAAAATTTCTGGGACCGGGTGACCCTCAAGACGGCTGCCCATCTTGCGTAGGGTCAATAATTCCTTGTCATCGATTGCTCCGGCAGCTTTGTACAGCGAGTACAAGAGCGGGGCGGCGTGCCCCTTGGAGAAGATCAAGCGATCGTTGTTCGGATGTTCAGGCTTCTTGAAGTCATACTTCAAGTACTTGCTCATCAAGACTGCCATCAAGTCGGCTGCCGACATGGAAGAGGTGGGGTGCCCTGAGCCAGCCTGAGTCGTAGAGCGGATACTATCCACTCTTAACTGTTGAGCCAACTTCGTAATGCTCTGAACTGTGGCTGCTTCTGCCATTTGCGCTTAACCTCTCAATGCAATTTGCGGGTGTTATGTGCAGCAGGGGTTGGCAAAACATTCGCCTCACCGGTAGACATAGAGCCAACCGCCCGCGGAAATGAAATCAAAGTCCCAATATGCTAACCTCTCCGGCACTTAATTGCCACCCAAGTACTAAAGAGGACAGGGCTTATGTCCACTGAAATTCGCTCACACCAGGACGAGTCAGTGTCTCACCGGCTGCCGCGTACGGCGGTTCCGAAGAGATATCAAATACACCTTGCGCCCGAAATCGAAAAAGGCCTTTTTTCCGGAAATGTCGACATTGCGGTTGCGATTTCGACCGAAACAGACGAAATATTGCTCAACGCCGTCGAATTAATAATTGAATCCGCCCAAGCTGTCGACATAAACGGCAGAGTGCACAAGGCGTCATTCTCGCTAGATGCTGACAACGAAAGAGTAATGTTGAAGTTCGGGAAACACCTTCCACCTGGCGATTGGAAAGTGCAGATCGACTTCCGTGGCACGCTTAACGATAAACTGCACGGGTTTTACCGCAGCGCATACAAAGACGATAACGGCAAAGAACACGTGCTCGCGGTCACCCAGTGCGAGCCGACAGATGCCAGACGCATCTTCCCATGCTTTGACGAACCTGATTTTAAAGCGGTCTTCCACACCTCGGTACTGGTCGACAAGGCTGCTGTCGCCCTCTCAAACTCGCCTGTAGAGTCAGAAAAGCCCGACGAAGACAAATCAAAAAAATTAGTTGTCTTCAAAGACACGATGACAATGTCGACCTATTTGTTTGCACTTGTGGTGGGCGACCTTGAAGCAACCGAATCGGTAGATGCTGACGGTACGCCAATCAGAGTGTGGACACCCCTGGGCAAATTGCGCCTCGCAGCGTTTTCAGAACAAATTGCACGAGAAGCACTTTCGTTCTTTAATCGCTATTACGGAATTTCATATCCTGGGGAGAAACTAGATCTGGTGGCGGTTCCTGACTTCATGTTTGGCGCGATGGAAAATCTTGGCTGCGTCATTTTTAGAGAAAACGCCCTACTCGTCGATCAGAAATCCGCCTCTCAGCAAGAGTTAGAGCGCATCGCAGACATTGTTGCGCACGAATTAGCACATATGTGGTTTGGTGATCTCGCCACGATGAGATGGTGGAACGGGCTCTGGCTCAACGAAGCATTCGCCACATTTATGAACATGCTCGCCATTAATGAGATGCGTCCAGAGTGGAAACGCTGGGATACTTTTGGCGTCAGTCGCGGCCAAGCTTTCGCCACAGACGGACTCTTAAGCACTCGCCCAATCGAATTTAATGTCAGAAAACCCGAAGATGCAGAAGGAATGTTTGATGTTCTCACCTATGAAAAAGGTGGGTCAGTGCTGCGAATGCTTGAGCAATATCTTGGTGCAGAACACTTCCGGCTGGGCATCGCGCACTACTTAAATAGTCATCAATACGGCAACACCGAGACAACAGATCTCTGGGATGCCATTGAAGAAAAATCAGATCAACCCGTTCGTCAAATGATGGACTCGTGGATATTTCAGGGCGGATATCCAGTCGTGCACGCATCCAGAGAGGAGTCCGGCAAAAGTTGGCTGATCACGCAACATCGCTTTTTCTATCTTCCGGAAGAAAAGCGTTCTCACATCAGACAAGATAGCGTCTCGCATTATCACGTGCCCATTATGTATAAGGCCCTGGTCCGCGGAAAAATAGTCGAAGGAAGAGTGTTACTGCAAGGCAATTCTACAGAAATAGAACTGGAGCATCCTGCTGATTGG
>JACMKL010000131.1 GCA_014380105.1 Candidatus Melainabacteria bacterium | reverse complement strand
TGTCAATTCCACACCCTGAGATTGAGCGTACTGCACGACAGCTTCAGCTAAAGGATGCTCAGAATTGCGTTCAACCGATGCGGCTAGATGCAGCAGTCTGAGTTCATTGCTGTTAGCTGTACCGTTGACCGTGACGTATTCAGTGACGGTCGGTTTGCCTTGCGTAATCGTACCTGTTTTGTCGAGCACGATCGTTTGTAGTTTGTGCGCCAGTTCCAGACTGTCAGCCCCTTTAATCAAAATGCCGTTCTCTGCACCTTTACCCGTTCCCACCATGATCGAGGTCGGGGTAGCTAGACCCAGCGCACAAGGGCAAGCAATAATCAGCACCCCAACAGTGGTAATCAATGCCATCGTCACGTTGCCCATGACGTTGAACCAGATGATAAAGGTGAGAATTGCGATCGCAATTACCGCAGGCACAAACCATCCGGTTACCTGATCGGCTAATCGCTGGATCGGTGCTTTCGACCCCTGTGCCTGCTGCACCAGCTTCACGATTTGAGCTAAGAAGGTATCCTTGCCGACTCGCGTTGCCCGAAACTTAAAGCTACCCGTTTTGTTAATCGTGGCTCCGATCACTTCATCCCCAGGCTGTTTTTTCGTGGGCACACTTTCGCCCGTCACCATCGCCTCATCGATCGTGGAAGAACCCTCAACAATCTCGCCGTCTACCGGGATTTTTTCACCTGGACGCACCAGAATCACGTCTCCTAAAACCACCTCAGCAATCGGAACATCAACCTCTCGACCATTGCGGATCACTCGCGCTGTCTTTGCCTGCAACCCCATCAGCTTGCGGATTGCTTCCGAAGTTTGTCCCTTTGCCCGATTCTCTAGCAGTCGTCCTAACAAGAGCAGTGCAATGATGACTGAGGCGGCTTCAAAATACACGTCTGGGTTCAGCCCTTGAGCGATGAACCATTGTGGAAGGAAAGTAGGAAATAGAGAGTAGAGGTAGGCTGTCCCGGTTCCAACTGCTACCAATGTATCCATCGTCGCCGTGTGTCGCTTTAAGGCTTTCCAGGCATTCACAAAGAAGGGGCTACCCGCCCAAAACAGCACTGGAGCCGTCAGCGCAAGCTGAAGCCAGGGATAGTGCAGCCACATGGGAAAGAAGGGAATCGGTAAGCCTGTCATTGCAGGTAGCGAACCGACTACCAAAATTGCACTGACAGTGCCGCTGACCCAAACTCTACGAGTCAACTCACGACGTTCCACTTGTCGTTCTTGTCGCTCTGCATCGTCTTCGGGAGCCAGTACATTATCTTGCATCGGCAGAGCTGAGTATCCCACGGCATCCACCGCCTCCTGCATTTCAGCTACATCCGTTTTGCCCGGATCATAAGTGACCGCAGCTTGTTCCGCTCCAAAGTTAACGCTACACGCTTGCACCCCTGGCACAGAGAGAATCGCATTTTCAATGTTATTGGCGCAGGAGGCACAACTCATGCCTCGCAATTTGAGTGTCGTATTTTCCATTGATCTACTCCTATGCAACCGTATAACCCGCATCGGTAATCGCCTGCTTAATGACAGATTCAGAGGCTTGCGTTTCAACCTTGACAAGCTTGGTTTTAGGATCAGCGTGAACCGTAGCAGTAGCATCGATCGCCTTTACTGCTTGAGTAATGGTTTCGCTACAAGCAGAACAAGCCATGTTGGGAACGGTTAATTCAAGTGTCATGATTAAAACCCTCTTAATTTTCAACTGATCCCATCTTGAAGTGTCTAGTACGCTGGAGAGTCAAGGGGTAACGACAAAAGTTTTACAAGTGTCTCGCAGGACTGCATCACGCAAAATTCTGCAACCGCTGTCTACAAGCAGAACGGTTGCAGAATTTTGCCGTCGTCAGTGAATGAGGCTTACGCCATTGCTGCTGCCATCTGTCGGCAAGATTCAGCACAGCGACGGCAAGACTCGGCGCATCGCTTACAGTGGTCGTGGTCATGCTTCTCGCACTCAGCGGCACAGCGATCGCAGGCTTCGGCACACACACCACACAGTTGAGCGTGAAGGTCAGAATTGCGAGCCATAAACCGGGCGCAGATGTCGCACGTATCGGCACAATCGCGGCACAGCTTAATGCACTGAGCCATCATTTGCACCATGTCACTGTCTAGGCAAGCTGTCGCACAGTTCTCGCAGTCTCGTAGACAGTCAAAACAAGCCTCAATGCAGGTTTCAAGTAGGGATTGGTGAGATTGAGTTGCAGTCATAATTTACCTCCTGATGAATTAACAATATGTGAGAGCTGATTGGCTCCCACGCTTTACCCTAAGGAGGCACTGAAGTAATTACGTCTCTCCTCCGAAAGGGAGATAAATTCACACTTTTGAGCGACAGCCATTTCATTCTAATTTCATAACTATGTGCAACGTTGAAGAAGGTGCCAATTTGACATCGACTCACGCCTTCAAACGGTTTCTAGAATTAGAAAGTTTGACTAGTTGACTCTCCAGTCAACGGGAGTATCCAGAATAACAACATCACTCTTTTAGCCCTTTATCTAATTCATAACGAACGTATGTCACACAATCTTTTTGCAAAAACAGGTTTTCTGGCTCTGACGCTAGGAACGATCGCCACTAGCAGCTTCCTCAGCTCCTGCTCTACTGCTGCTCAAAACCAGGCGCAAGTCCCCAGTCCTGCTGCTACTGATGCCGGAGCAATGCAGGGCATGGATCACAGTAAGATGAACGGCATGAACCACGGCAGCATGGGCAATATGTCGATGGATCTCGGTCCAGCCGATGCCGAATTTGACCTGCGATTCGTCGATGCCATGACTCCCCATCATCAGGGAGCCGTCGAAATGGCAAAAGAAGCGCAGCAGAAGTCCAAGCGTCCTGAAATCCAAAAGCTGGCGGCTGACATCATTCAGGCACAAGACAAAGAAATCAACCAGATGAAGCAATGGCGGCAAGC
>JACMKL010000130.1 GCA_014380105.1 Candidatus Melainabacteria bacterium | reverse complement strand
GCTGCGAACCGCGGAAGTCCGCGCTTTGACTCCTCGCGCCCCATTCTCTCCGGTTTAGATCGCGTCGGAAAGCGGTTCTCGGCCCGGCTCGCTTCCCGGCCATGCAATGGAATTTGCGCTTCAGGGGATCCCTTACCAAACCCTCAGCAAAACTCCCTTATTACAGAAAATATGGAAAGATTGAGAGAAATTGGTGCGGCAAAAGCAGCTAAGAAAGAACAGGAATCGCAGATGAAAGCAGAAGATCTGCAGCGTCAGGCAGATGCATTAGAAAAACAAATTCTGCGCGCTCGCAATCAGCAAGATGGCGAATTGAAATTAAATCCGGTTGGGACAAATTTGTATGTTCGAAACTATGTCGACGTGCGCCCACCTGCTAAGCCACTGCGTGCAATTCAACAAACTTTGCCAGTCGGTAGTGTGAGCACACAGACATCTGCAGCCGTCCGAGCGCAGAGCCTGAAAAATTCGGCGCAAATGCGGAAGACGGGCATAAACGGAACGAGCACGCACACCGAGGTGCGAGGCATTTTGATCAAGCCTTGAGGCGTTTTACTTTGGCCATCTGAGTGCCTACCAAAACCAGAACTACGCCTATGATTTGAGGAATTGTCACAGCTTCTTTCAGGAGCAATGCGGCCGCTACAATCAGCAGCGGTCGTTGCAACATCGTGATTACCGAGATTCTGGTGGCGCCTACGGTATTAAGAGCATAGAGAAAAGCTACATTGGCAAGGCCTGCGGCAACGCCTATCCAAATGCCGAAAGACCAGGCGTTGCTTGGCATATTCAAGTTAAATGGCACAATACATACTAAAGCAAAAACAGCGCCCACAGCCATTGTGAAAGCAGAAGCAACTACAGGCGATACTTCGTCTGTAATTCTTTCCATCTGCACTCGATAGAATGATGATGTGACGACTGCACCAAACATCAGGAAAAGCCCGATCGGCTGAACCATAAATTGAGAGAGTTCTATGCTCATCATCACGCCTAGAAAAGACAACCAGAAGCCAGGCCAGAACAGCTTATCTAACTGATCACGACCCATCTTTTGATTCAAGACTGCCACCAATGCTGGTGTGGTCGTCACGACAGTAATTACTGTTACCGCTGATATCGTATAAAGCGCAAACATCGTAAAGAGATTGGTGCCAATCAGCAAAACACTTGGAATCAAAAGTTGTTTTAATTGCTCGCGTTTTTCAACCTTAAACTTGAAAAGCAGGCAGACGGCTCCGCACAGCAGTGCTGCAAAAATACTTTTGAGCGTAAACAAATGCCACGGACTCAGATGACCCTTGAATCCGAACTTGACAATGATCGGTTCGATGGAAGCGGCAAGCAGTGCTCCCATTATCCAAGCTGTTCCAGAAAGACGTGACGCCGGACGACCGGTACTAACCATTCAGTATTTTTATAATCTCTCTCTGGCTTAAACCCTCGAGACCAAGGCGGTTGAGAGTCCTGCCTTGAGATAGAAGATCTACTCCGCACATGACAGCGGACATACTTATAACAGAATCGATAGCTGGCGTTGTGAGATGCGCTAAACGAGCTAACTCATAAAGAGGAACGTAACTAGTTGAGACGCTCTCGGTCAAATTCTTGATCATATGGTCCCATGAAGCCGGTTGCAATGGTGCCATTGAAACTGCTTCGGCAATACTGCTGGTGATTGCACCATACATACGGCGAATGTTGACGACAGTGGACATTTGCGAAGTTGAATATGCTTCCGCGATCATATTAAATTCGCGCTCTAAATGATTGAGGACGCTGTCTTCTTTTTCAGCGCCGGCATTTATGAGCTCAAGAAGAGCAGCACCCATTTCCGCGTCGGCACCAAACGTATAATTAATAGGATAAAGAAGCGATTGATAGTCGGAAAGCCCACGACTCAGAAAGTTTTGCGCCGAGTCTAGCTTTGGCAAAAGTCTCTTTAGAGCCGATTCGCATTCGAATGTAGACGCAGGAGATGTGCCGGAATATTGCCCCCACTGACGCATGGCGTCAACCTTAATGGTTGCACTATTTTCCTTACGGCAGTGAAATAAAGGATCTATTTCTACTACTTGCGCGCCAGATACGCCATTTGCCAGGAGCAATCTTTCGAATTCTAAGCTGGCACCAATGCCGCCACCATACAAAATAACCAGATGTCTTGCCTTCAGCCATGGACTGAGAGACCAGGCAATCTCTTTATACATTGAAGATTCAGCGACTATGAAAAGGTGTGAGCAGTTTTGAAGCAAGTTGTCAGGCTTGATACCAAGAGTGGTCCTATCGAATTGACCCTTTATAGCTCCTGACGCTTTTACAGATGATGCACCACTTGTGGAGTCACCATATTCGTCTCGAGCCAGAACTTCAACCGGGTAACCACGACCAGTTAGGTAACAAGCCATTGCCATCATCGCGGTGCCAGATCCAGCAATACCGACTGATGGAAAAGCCAGCTGTGGGCTTGTTTTAGTCGCTTGACTTAGTTGTGTAGGCGCAAAAGTGACTGCCATGACCGAGCTCTCCTGCAGCCCACGACTGATTTATTGATTTAAAAGACGATGAGTGAAGTATAACTTCTTAACGCACCTACAATGGTGGGAATTAATCTGCAAAAACGATTAATTCCTTAGATTGCGCATTGGCTCAACTTTTGCGTGGTAATGAGATTTGTGGTCATATATATGTAGTCAGGAAATTTAAAGGGCAGAAATGTTATTTATCTCGGCTAAGCGCCAAATATTCACAGCTACGTCGCTTTTGTCTCTCGCACAAAGCTTGGCATTCGTGATGTCACCGGCCGCGCTTTCGCAGCAACAGTACGTTGTCAACGGGAAGGCGGTCTCGGAAAACGTTGGCAAAGCAATGATGCTTTCGAATGAAGCACGCAATTCTCTGATGTCTAATGAGCCCACCGAAAAGGCACTCGAGATGCTTACTCGTGCTGAGATATTAGCTCCCGAATTGCCTGAAGTGCAAAGCAATCTGGGCATGGCCTTGGCTCGTTTAGGTCGCACTGAAGAGGCAATCACACACGTTGAGAAGGCTGTGCAATTAAATGACCATCTGCCGGCCGCTCTGATGACATTGGGTAGCTTGTACCAATCGGTCGGAAGGACGAGTGATGCTATTCGTATCTTCAAAGATTTTCAAGCGAAATTCCCGACTAGCGAGCACATGCCGAAAATCAAAAGTCTAATTTCAATGCTCCAAAGCGAATCGCAAGCGCATTTGAAAGATAGTTCGAATGAAGGTGGAGAGGCCGACTATCTTGGCTCGATTTCTTATGCCAATTCGATCACCAAGTGGGCACTAAATCGGATACCACTCAAAGTTTACCTTGCGCCAACGGCCGGAATCGTTGGCTATAAACCGGGCTACATTGAAGGCGTTAAGCAATCTTTCCAGGATTGGTCTGACGCCACCAGCAATAAAGTCAATTTTTCATATGTCACTAACCGCGAAAAGTGCGATATTGAGTTTTCATTTTCGAATGATATTAAAGCAGTCTCAAATCCCGCCGAGGGTGGCGAAGCTAAAGTCTATCCGGGTCCTAACGGTATCGTAAAGGCATCAGTTGTTGTTCTGACTCTAGACCCGTCTCCGGCCCAGCCCATGACACTAGCCTTGATGCGTTGGATCTGCTTGCATGAAATCGGACATTCACTCGGAATGATGGGTCACAGCAGCCGTCCTGATGACGTGATGTATAGCTCGATGCCGCTGGCAAGCATTGATCGT
>JACMKL010000013.1 GCA_014380105.1 Candidatus Melainabacteria bacterium | reverse complement strand
TCAATCGATATTTGTACAAATTGTAAGCGACGAGTTCCGATAAATACTCAGGGTCGAATCCTTTGCCCCGACGTGTGCCACTGCGAACCGACAAGCGGTGTGAAAGTACCTGCTCACCTGAAGCCAAACGAGAATGATGCAGTTGCGCTCGACTTATCTTCCCTGGGAAAACTACGTGAAAATTTTCCATTGCAACGATATACGCCAATTGCAATCCTAGGCAACAACGCTAGAGCTACTGTCATTCTCGCCAGAGACAAACAGCGCGGAACGAAGGTTGCAGTAAAAGTTTTTAAACGCATAAAATCAGCAATGCAGGCTACATTTACGAGCGAAGTCAAAAAGAACCAGCAGCTCAATCACACAAGTATTGCTAAGGTCTTAGACTTCGAATTTCAAAACAACAAAGCACCATATCTGGTGACAGAGTACAAAGATGGATTCAATGTCGAACAGTACCTAGCTTTACATGGTGTGCCAAGCTACGATGTTGCGATAAAAATTTTAATCGATATATGTGAATCGATCATGTACGCTCAGAAGCAGGGAGTTTTGCACAGAGACATCAGACCAGCAAACGTAATTTTCTTTGATGATTTAAACTCAGACCCGTCCGTTTTTCTTACTGATTTTGCGTTGCCCAAAGTCAAAGCTGATGAAGAATTCACAGAAGTAGACGATGCCATCAACCTCACATCCGATGAGGCGCGCAATATGGAATATACAGAAAAGTCAGAAGTTTATGCAATTGGTTGTATTGGATATTGGCTTTTGACTGGTAGACCTCCTTTCAGAGATGGTAGCGTTCAAGAAATCAAAAACGCACACGCACTCAAACTTCCGCCACAAATTTCATCGATCAAGTTTGATAATAAAAGGCCTAAAGAACTTGAAGAAATAATCGAAAGATGTCTGGAGAAAGATCCAAATGTGCGATTTGAATCAGTAGCAAAACTCCTTGAGCGTCTGGAAGTCTTCCCACGCAGAGTGCAAATGAAGAAAGCGGCAGTGCTTGCAGCAAAAAACAGAGCAAAGCTACTGCGTATACTAATTATCGCCTTTGCAATATTAGCTCTAGGCATCATTGCCTTTTTGATTTTCAGACCACATTGAGTCGTCATAAAAAATTTCGCAGCCAGTACGAATACCAGCTGCGAAACTAATTTGAAGTTCAAACTAAGTGCTAATAACTAGACTAGCGCTTGAGCATTGCCACAGGCTTCATAGCAGATTTCAAAGATGGGTCAAGATCAAAGCGATCAAGATTCATCACTTTTGTCCAGACAGCAACGAAGTCATTTACGAACTTCTGCTTCGCGTCTGAACTGGCGTACACTTCTGCGACCGCTCTGAGCTGCGAGTTAGATCCAAAAATCAGATCAACAGAACTGCCGGTCCATTTAACGGCTCCGGTCTTACGATCGTGACCTTCGAAAGCGTAGTCACGAGATGGTGCCTTTTTCCAGTCGATGTCCATGTCCAACAAATTCACAAAGAAATCATTGGTCAATGTTTCAGGTCGTTTGGTGAAAACACCAAGTTGCGAATGGTCAGCATTGGTATTCAATACTCGCAATCCAGCGATCAGAACGGCTAATTCAGGAGCAGAAAGTTTAAGCAATTGTGCTCTATCTATAAGCAACTCAGCTTCAGTTCTCTGCAGGTCTTTGCCGCGGAAGTTGCGGAAACCGTCAGTCTTAGGCTCGAGTACAGCGAATGACTCAACGTCAGTACTTTCCTGAGTTGCATCATTCCGTCCAGGGGTAAAAGGCACTTTTACATCATGACCAGCTTTCTTGGCAGCAGATTCTACACCTGCACATCCACCCAAGACGATCACGTCTGCAAGCGATACTTTTTTGCCACCAGTCAGTGAACCATTAAAGTCTTTTTGTACTTTCTCGAGTGTTTGCAAAACTTTCGAAAGTTCTGGTGGATTATTCACAGCCCAGTCTTTCTGAGGAGCGAGTCTGAGGCGCGCACCGTTTGCGCCACCACGTTTGTCGCTGCCTCGGAAAGTCGATGCAGATGCCCATGCAGTCGAAACCAATTGTGGGATTGTCAGTCCAGATGAAAGAATTTTCCCTTTGAGAGAGCTAACGTCCTGTTCATCAATCAACTTATAGTCAGCTGCCGGAATTGGATCTTGCCAGATTTGCGCTGGAGCAACCCATGGTCCCAGACATCTTCTCACCGGACCCATGTCACGCTGAGTCAGCTTGTACCAGGCTTTGGCAAAAGCTTCATTGAATAGTTCAGGATTTTCGTGGAATTTCTTTGAAATTGGCGCGTAAATCGGGTCTACTTTCAATGCAATATCTGTGGTGAACATTGTTGGAGCATGCTTTTTGTTTGGGTCTTGGGCATCAGGAATTGTATCTTTCGCAGACTCTTCCTTTGGTGTCCACTGATGTGCACCAGCAGGACTCTTGGTCAGAACCCAATCATATTTGAATAAATGGTTGAAATATCCATTCGACCAAACTGTCGGAGTAGATGTCCACGCCCCTTCAAGACCACTTGTGATGGTGGCAGCACCGGTACCAGTTTTATATGAGTTTTTCCAGCCGAGGCCTTGCTCGGTAATGCTCGCGGCTTCCGGTTCTGGTCCTACATACTTATTAGGATCGGCTGCACCATGTGCTTTTCCAAGTGTGTGACCACCGGCAATCAAAGCAACTGTTTCTTCGTCGTTCATCGCCATACGACCGAACGTTTCGCGAATGTCCTTCGCTGCAGCAAGCGGATCAGGATTGCCGTTTGGACCTTCCGGATTAACATAAATCAGACCCATTTGCACTGCGGCAAGTGGTTTTTCCAATTGTCTGTCGCCTGTATAACGCTTATCGCCCAGCCATTTTGTTTCAGGCCCCCAAAAAATATCTTCTTGCGGCTCCCAAACATCTTCGCGACCGCCGGCAAATCCAAAGGTTTTCAGACCTGCAGTTTCGAGGGCGCAGTTGCCCGTCAAAATCATCAAGTCTGCCCATGAAATTTTATCGCCGTATTTTTGCTTGATAGGCCAAAGCAATCGACGCGCTTTATCGAGGTTAGCGTTATCCGGCCAACTATTGAGTGGTGCAAAACGTTGTGTACCGTAGCCAGCTCCGCCACGACCATCAGCGGTTCTATATGTTCCTGCGCTGTGCCAAGCCATGCGAATGAATAATCCACTATAACTACCAAAGTCTGCTGGCCACCAATCCTGAGAAGTTTTCATCAAATCATTGATGTCCTTCTTTAACGCTTCGAGATCGACTTTCTTGAACTCTTCGGCGTAATTAAACTTTTTGCCCATCGGGCTGCTCGCAGGCGAATTCTGATGCAGAACTTTTAAATTCAACTGTTTAGGCCACCAGTCCGCGATCGAATAACCTCTATTTGAAGTTTCGGTACTTGGTGCTTTTGGGGTTTCACCCACGACCGGACATTTGCCGGTGGTCTCTTTATTTACATCAATTGCATCAGCGGCTTTCACATATTGGGCAAACACAGAGCTTGCCACCAAAAGCGACGAGAGGCTCGTCATTAGACGCGCGAACTGTTTTTTCGAGCTCATGATTTCTCCAGAAGTGAAAGTATCGACCGTGTTTCGATAGCATGTAAAAAATGGCTCTCCACCAACTTTACCTGCCAAAGATTATTTGTGAGCTGACCAACTTTTAAAATTGATCCAACTCATTGTCTTGCTGAATGTCACCAAAGAAGGTAACTTGCACACCGTGGACTTTAAATTTTTTGTCCAAAAGTTTTCCAAGCTGCTCGACTTTCTCAGCCGGCACATCAACGACTTGACCTGTTTTTACATCGACAAAGTGATGATGTTCAGAAAGATTCGAGTCGTAGCGAATTTTTCCTGGTTCCGTAAAAACTTCGCGCACCACCCCGGCCTCTTTAAGGCAGTTGAGTGTGTTGTAGATTGTTGCCCGCGAAAGGGCGACGGGAAGCTTATCGGCAACAGCCGAAAGTACCACAAAAGCAGTCGGATGGTCGCAAGTTTTTATAAGAAACTAATCAATGACCAAACGCAGTGGCGTTGGTTTCACGCCATGCGAGAGGAGGATGGATTCGACGGAAGGGCTAGTTGGATTCATCACACCTTTAGACTAGATCTAAATGGGCGATTCGTCAAGCCTTCTAATAGATACTCGAAATTACTTAAATCTACGGCATAACAGCAGTATCGATTCTAGGGACCCTCTTCGATGTTCTTGCCGACAATAGTAGGGTGTGCAAGGATTGAAAATACCTTTCGGATCTAAAAATGGACGAGCCTGTTGACAGTCACGAACCAAAAGTAAAGGCAGAGCCTGAGAAAGGTGGCTCCGGCGGATTTGGCAATCGAAAAACGGCCGTCGGAACAGAAGACAATGAAGGACCGAAGTTCATTGGTTTTGCTAAAGAAGAAGCAAAACGCTTAGGTCACAACTTTGTTGGAACAGAACAACTCTTAATTGCTTTAATTCGTTGTCAGAGCGGGATTGCTGCGGAAATTCTTTCAGAGTTTGGATTCACCGTAGATAAAACGCGTGAAGATGTAGAAAGAGCGATTGGCCGAGGAACTGGTTTTATTGCCGTTGAGATTCCATTCACATCGCGGGCGAAACGAGTCCTTGAGCTGTCTTTCAGCGAAGCCAGGCTTCGTGGTGATGATTACGTTGGTTCTGCACACATTCTCATCGGTATTGCTAGGGAAGGCGGAGGATTAGCAGCAAAGTTATTGAGCGACGCTGGTGTTGATAATGACCACTTAATAGAACGCATCTATCAAAAATTGAGAGAATAAACCTTCGGTCTTGAAAATTGACTCTCAGTAACCATAGGAACCAATCCTGGCAGGCGTCGTCCTAACTGCTACGGAAAATTTTTCCGGCAGGGGGGAAGTAGGATGAGTGAAGGAATGTGGTGGTTTGGCTGTCGCGAGACATCGCCTGACATGGGAAGTGCACAGGCGGTTCAAGCGGAAGGTCCATACGAGACTTACGACTGTGCAATGAGAGATCGAATTGAATTAGGCAAATCGAAGGTGAGTGTATCTTCTCCATTCGTAGCAAGGACGCGTGAAGAAGCTGTTCAAGCTGCAGAATCCTTAACTAGCCGATTTTAAATAACGGCATTCAAATCCTTTTTCAGCTCTTCAAAAGATTGATAGCGATGTTGGCTGTCTTTGTTTAGTGCCTTCATAACAATCCTTTGTAGTCGCAGATCTATGTTGATGCTAGCTTTACTCGCGACCTTCGCTATGTTTGGGCAATCCTCGTTAATCTGTTTGTACATGGCCTCCAGCACATTTTCTGTGATGAAAGGCGGGTGTCCGACGAGGGTTTCGTACATAAGGGTGCCCATGGAATACACATCCGAGCTGGGAGCGAGAGTAAGACCCATGCATTGTTCAGGGCTCATATAGGTCGGGGAGCCGAAGATTTGTCCTGGGGAAGTAAGATTCGCTCTGTCAGAATCCTCGGATGAAACTTTCGCAGTGCCAAAATCAACAATCTTCACTAGAACATCATTGGTACTGAAATTTATCACCATAACGTTGCTCGGTTTCAAATCCCTGTGAATGATTCCATATCGATGAGCATGTTCTAGCGCATCGCAAATTTGCTTGAAAATTTCCATTGCCAGCGTGGTTGGAATAGAAACATTTTTGAAAATCAGAGATTCTAAACTTTCACCACCATGAAATTCCATGATCATGAAAGCGTGTCCGTCTGGTGACAAACCAAAATCAGTCACATCGATGATGTTGGGGTGATTCAAATTACTGGCGGCTGCAGCTTCTAAACGAAAGCGCTTCAGTAAACTTAAGTCTGATATTAATTCGAGATGCATGACTTTAATCGCGACCAGCTTTTGCATATATCGATGTCGTGCTTTGTAGACAACACCACTCGTTCCAGACCCAAGAACGGAAAGAATTTCGTATCGCTCGGCAAAAATTGTCCCAACTAATTTGTCATATATCAGTTCAATATTATCGTAAGGACAGTGAGTAAATCGCTCCTCCAAGCGGAGGTTGCAGGTCGGGCATTGCTTTGCAATTTTTACTCCTTCTGAACACCGCGCCATGCGTTGCGGTTCCTTGATTATTTTCTCGGATAACGAAACCTTTTGCACCAGACGCTTTAGGTAAACTTGAACTTCCATTTCTGTCTGCTTTATTTGTTCGGAGATTTCTTGCGAGGACGCTCCCTCAAGCAGCAAACCCAAAACTTGAAGTTCTTCACTAGATAATGTCAGCTGCTCACTAGTAACTATTGAATTTGAAAATTTTGCCGATTTTAGAATACAAAGTGATATTTCGTCGTCCAGCCATGTTCCGCCATTTGCCACGCTCAGGATTGCAGTATGCAATTTTTCGGACGGCACATCTTTCAAGCAATAGCCATCAGCTCCAGCCTCTAATGCACTAAAAATCGTTTTGTCCGTTGTGATGGTAGTTAGAATAAGTATGCGACATTTTGCTTTTGCTTTTATCTGCCTTGTAGCTTCGATGCCATCGAAGCCTGGCAGAGCAACATCCATCAATATAACGTCTGGTTCTAATGCCAGGGCTTGTGAGACAGCTGATGGACCATCTTTGGCAGAGCCCACCATTTGTATTCCAGGACTGTTTTGAAGTAAAAAGGTAAGACCCATTAGGAGAACTTCTTGGTCTTCGACAATCAACACTTTTATCAAATTTTTAGGTGTTGTCATAAGCTCTACATGCTCAATAGTGTTCATGGATTCCTCCCATGAAATCCCAGCTTGTAAAAGCCAGACACATCCCTACCCAGCAATCGAAAGATTGAATTAGTTTGCCGCTATATAAGTAATAGAGGTAGCCCTACCAATCAAGCATCCCGAAAAAGTGTGATATTTCTAAATTGCCTTTAAGCTTACAATGAAGTTAGTTAATGTTGGGTTATCGCAATGTGCAACTGCGGTTTGCGGTAAGCTCATTTTTTACTTTTGAGTGTGGTCATGTCATCGAAAGTCACTATCGACACTTGTGATTCAGAACCAATAGCATTTCCCTCAGCAATTCAGTCTCACGGAATGCTAATCGTTCTCGATCAAGAATTGAAAATCAGGCAGATTAGTGAGAACTGTCTGCAATTTCTTGGATTTGCACCGATCGATGTGTTAGATAACTGCATCTCCAAATACTTGGATGACGAACAGTATGAAGCACTAAAAATCTATTTGGCTATTGAAAATTTGAAAGCACTGGTGCCTTTGCCAGTAAAATTTTGCTTGACTGATGGTGCTTGTTCAATTTTTCACTGTATTGCCAAAAGATATTCAAACTTTGTCATTGTGGAGCTAGAGCATATTTTCGATCAGCCTCAAGAGCTGAGTTTGCCGTCGTCTCTATCACTTGCAATCGAAAACCTGCAGAGCAAGCGCAAATCAACGACGGCACTCCAGAGTGCTGCCGAGTGCGTTAAGGAATTGACTGGCTATGACCGAGTCCTCATTTATAAATTTGATTCAGATTGGCACGGTGAAGTTGTCGCAGAAGCTGCAGGAAATCTTCCGGAGTCATATTTAGGATTGCATTTTCCCGCTTCGGATATTCCTCCACAAGCTAGAGAACTATATAAACGCAACTTACTTCGAATGATTGTTGAAGTGAATTATGCCGAAGTAAAAATCACTCCATTGATCAATCCAGTCACAAATGAACTACTGGACATGTCAGACTGTATCTTACGAAGTGTCTCGCCGATTCATGTAGAGTACCTTTCGAACATGGGAGTCAAAGCGACTCTCACAATTTCGCTTATCGTGAATGGACAACTTTGGGGATTGATCGCCTGTCATCATTACTCCCCTAAATTTCTTTCCGGTTGGCTGAGAACCGCCTGCGACATGTT
>JACMKL010000129.1 GCA_014380105.1 Candidatus Melainabacteria bacterium | reverse complement strand
GTCTCGTTCACAATTTAACGAACTGACTCATCATCTCGTTGAGTCCACGCTCATTCCACTAAATCAATCTTTAGAAGATGCGGGACTTGCGCCTGACGCCATCGAGCAAATTATCCTGGTTGGTGGCTCGACTCGCATTCCTGCAGTGCAAGACAATATCCGCCGATTCTTCGGCAAAGAGCCGTGCAAGGCCGTCAATCCAGATGAAGCTGTCGCACTAGGTGCTGCAATCCAAGCTTCAATTTTGGCAGGCGAAGTTCAAGATGTTCTTTTGTTGGATGTTATTCCCCTGTCTCTCGGTATTGAGACTGCTGGCGGATTATTCACCCGAATTATCGAGCGCAACACAACGATTCCAACCAGCCGCACAATGACATTTACGACCACTGAAGATGGTCAAACTTCAGTTGAAGTGCACGTCTTGCAGGGTGAGCGTGAAGTTGCCAGCGCAAATAAATCGCTTGCCAAATTCCATCTGACTGGAATTCCTCCGGCACCGCGGGGAGTGCCTAAAATCGAAGTGACTTTCGATATCGACGCCGACGGAATTCTTCATTGCTCAGCCCGCGATCATGGCTCGGGAATCAAACATTCAATTACTGTTCAGCGCACTACAGGTCTCAGCCCTGATGAAGTCGAGCATCTGCAGAAAGAAGCAGAGCAATTTGCCGACGAAGATAAGTTGACTAAAGAAACAATCTCAACCAAAGTGCAAGCGGAAGCTTTGTGCGCCGAAGCTGAAAGAACTATTCAAAAGTATGGTGAGCGTGTCGAAAAATCTGTAGTAGAAAAAGTAAAGCGCTCTATGCAAACTGTGCACGAAGCGCTCGAACGCGACAATCTCGAAGATTTGAAGGCGCTAAAAGCCGGGCTGGACGTCTCTCTTCTCGAATTGGGACGTGCCATTCACACCACCGGTAGACAGACGACCCAACCAGCTAAGAAAAAAGCATCGGTCCAGGAATCTGGTCCAATCGAATTAAGTGAATCTGGAAAACTAAGACCAGAATTACTTATTCAGGCTGAATCTGTTATGAAAGAAACAGAGCAGTTTTTAGAGCAACACAACGGAAACTCCGATAGTGAAAGCTCTCAGTTAGAGCACTTAAAGCTCGCTTCTATCGCAATGCGAAAAGCACTTGAAGCAGGTAATCCGGAATCGGTGAAAGCCGAACTCGGTAGCCTAAATTCCGCACTTCAAGATTGCAAACGGGCAGATATTGCCAATTCTTCTATCGGATAACATACGGGTACCTCAATGGCTATTATGGCAAAAAAGGATTATTACGAAACACTAGGCGTCACGAAAGGCGCAACCGCAGAAGAGATCAAGAAATCTTTTCGCAACAAAGCACGTCATCTTCATCCAGACAACAAAGATAGTGGTGACGAACAAGCCTTTAAAGAGTTAGCCGAAGCCTACGAAATTCTTTCCGACGCCAATAAGCGCGCCAGCTATGACCGCTATGGGCACGAAGGCGTTCAAGGTGCCGCTCGTGGATTCGATAACTTTGACTTCAGCAGCGTCTCCGGCTTCGGCATGGATGACATTGTAGATATTCTCGACACCTTCTTTGGTGGCGGTGGCGGTGGCGCACGTGGACAACAGAGACGCGGCGGGCCAGAGCAAGGAGCACACCTTAAATATGATCTCGAGATAGATTTCTTGGAAGCAGTATTCGGTACAGATAAAACTTTGACCGTGCGCAGACTGGAAGATTGCGAAGGTTGCGCCGGCTCTGGCGCCGCTCCTGGCAGCAATCCTGTCACTTGCGTAACATGCGCAGGTATGGGTCAAGTCCAACAAGTAATGAATACATTCTTTGGACAAGCACTTCGTGTAATTGCTTGCCCAGCGTGCCAGGGTTCTGGACAGAAGATCGACAAGCCATGCAAAGACTGCAAAGGCGAAGCACTTGTTCGCAAGCAACGTGAATTTCAATTGAAAGTGCCAGCTGGCATAGATGTAGGCACTCGTTTGCGCCTGCAGACTGCCGGTGACAAAGGCAGAAAAGGTGGACCATATGGCGACTTGTTTATCGTTGTGCACATCAAAGAACACGAAACATTTATACGTGACGGTGAAACCATTCACGTACGCCAACCGATCAGTTATTCGATGGCTGCACTCGGCGGCGAAATATTAGTGCCGACTGTCGAAGGTGCAAAGTCTCTCAAAGTGGCTTCCGGAACGCAATCCGGCACGACTTCCCAGATGAAGGGAATGGGAGTGCCTCGCTTCACCGGACAAGCTAGAAAGGGTGAAACAGTCAGACGTGGCGATCAAATTGTCCACCTCGTAGTCGAAACCCCAAGTCGTCTTTCAGGCGAAGAGAAAAAATTGCTGGAAAAATTGGCAGAACTTCGTGGCGAAAAATTGACCGTCTCGAAAAGTGACATAGCCAAAAGCGAAGCTGAAGCCAAAGGTGAAACGAAAGCTGAGAGCAAATCTGAAAGCGACAGCGAAAAAAAAAGCGAAAGCGTAGCAAGCGAAAAGGAAGAGGCTAAAGGCAGCACGCAAAACCGCAAGAATAGAGATAAAAAAGAAGAATCTTCAAAAGAAGACGCCTCTTTCTTAAACAAAATTGTGGATGCCTTCAGACCGAAAAATGGCGAAACCTAAACGCGGGATGCGACGCTTTTCCGTCGCCAGAAAGACTCAAACAATTGCTGTCGGTATCGTTTTATTGATACTGGCGACTCCTTTTGTGTCGCCCCCTGCCGCACTTGCCACACGTCTGCCAGCAGATTTAAAGGAAGCCGTGCGCGCACAGTTTCCAGACGTGCAAGGTAGATTAGACGGTTCATTTCAAACTAAATCCGCATTATTTCTGCCGCTGAAGCCAACTACCCCCGCGCCAGGCGAAGCGAAATTAGAGCTAGCGCTACCGAACGCTGAAAATCCTGATTTTCTATATTTCTCTGATGGATGGTGCTTTGTGCGCGTGGTCCAGACCGGTGCAACCACCACAATCAAGCTTCCGCAATTGCCAGAGAAAACAAAAAAACATGTGATGACTCTCAAATTTCCTTCGGATTTGTTAGTGCCAGATGGCTTTGTATTGCCAATTTCATTGAAACCGCTGGCGGGTGATCTGACGCTTGCGATGGTGAATGAAACTGCTCCGGTGAAGAAACCTCCGGTCGTTGATGCGAAGCCACTTCCAGCTCTTAATTCGAATACGAGCGCACCAATTGATAACGCGATTGTTGAGAATCGCGTTGAATTAGGTGATGGCATTCTTCTAGTAACCTCCCCAGCATGCGGGAAGTTAGCTCTCTTGGACGACAAAACTTTCAAGAAGCTAGATGACTTCACCACGGAAGGCACTCCTTGTGGTATCGCCTACTACAACGGAATTGCTTACATTGCAGACCAAACTAAGCATCGTATTTTGCTTTTTGATCCAAATAAGAGAGCCTTTCTTGGACAAATAGATCTGGGTAGTAAATGCGCGCCTAAAGGCATTCTCGCCTTACCAAAACAAAAACTCTTGTACGTTTCCGAGAGTGCAACTAACACGGTCGCTGTGTTGGAGCTTCCCTCTGGTCGCGTGCTTTCAAGAACAAAAGTTGCCGCTGGTCCAGGACGCCTGGCTGTCACTCCAAATGGTAATTATCTGGTCGTACTCAATGTGACGGCCGGTCTGGTCACAATAATTTCTACGCTTAACCAGAAACCGGTTGCTTCAATAATAGTTGGTGCGTCACCTAGCTTTGTCACTATCACTAAAAACAGTCAGTACGCTTATGTCACCAGTCGTGGCACGCACCATCTGTGTATTATTGATATTGCAAAAAAACAAGTGGTGAACAAGATCAAGGTAGGCACTGCTCCTACGGGTCTCGAGTTTAACGAAGACGAATCCAAATTGTATGTGGCAAATGCTAAAGACAATACAATCTGGATTATCGATGCGAAGACTAATGAAAAACTGGAAGAAATAAAATTACCATTGGATGTTGATTTTCCGGGCGAAATCACAATTTTGCCGGACGGGAAAAAACTAATTGTCGCAAGCGAAGCCACAGACACAGTGGGCATCTTGAACTTAGAAACTTTGAAATTCGACGAACAAACTCAACTCGGATTTTCGAGCGATGAAATACGCTGGCTGCCGGTAGCAGCAAAAGCAAATTAGGGTCTCAACATATTTCTAAGCGTGTCGATTTCAGTCGTCATCCCATAGTCTCTAAGTTGGCTGATGCGATCGTGAATTTCGCTTCGAACTTCATGATGATTGTTTCCAAGCAATTTTTTAAGAGCTTCAATGGATTCATTGAAAATTTGCGCGGATCTGTTCTTGAGTTCAACTGTCTTCGCGTTCAAGTCCCACAGCGCCGTATCGAGCGCGCTCAAGGCGCGCATCACGGTGCCGTAGCGCCCTTGCAGCAGCGACTCCTGGTACATGGCCGACCACAGTCCTTCCACCGCGTGCGAGTCCTT
>JACMKL010000128.1 GCA_014380105.1 Candidatus Melainabacteria bacterium | reverse complement strand
GATTACAATCACGCCCTTGAAAACGACGGCATCTATTACTCCGTCAAGAACAAAGAAAAATTTCGCGACAAAAGGGTTCTGATCATCGGCGGCGGAGACTCTGCTGTTGACTGGGCGAACGAATTCTCGGTAATCGCGAAAAATGTCACTTTGATTCACCGTCGCGACCAATTTAGAGCTGTGCAAACCTCTGTCGAAGAGATGAAGCGCAACAAAATTGATATCAAGACTTTCTACGAACTGAAAGAAATTCAAGTTTCGTCGAAAATCGATGGCGCTGTCATTTTCGACAATCGCACTGGCAAAGAAGAACAGATTCCAATCGATGCGATTTTGATCAACATCGGCTTTGTAATCAACCTGGACTTCCTGAAAAGCTGGGGCATCAAGATGGAAGGCAATGCCATATCTGTCAACGAAAAGATGGAAACAAATTTGCCTGGCATCTACTCTGCCGGAGACATTGCAGCCCACACAGCCAAACTGAAGCTGATTGCAACTGGAGCTGCTGAGGCAGCAACAGCTGTCAACTTCGCTGTGACATACATCAATCCTTCTGCAAAAGTATTCCCTGGTCACAGCTCAAACTTGAATCTTTCGATTTAAGGTCCGTTGAAAATAACTTCAGATGCTGGCGTCGAAAATAGTTAGATGCAGTTTGCTGACATACGCAGGTGCATCAAGTTGCGCCTGCGTTTTTGCTTGGTGAATTCGCATCTAAGTGGCGAAAGGGACATGCGAGATTGTCGAGGCGCTACATGTGTATACATTTGATATCGCTACGCTATACCTGGTGCCATACAAATGTAGTATAATATTAGTGTGTCCTTTGAATTATCTTGGTGGCGATAGGAGGGGTGTGGATGTTTTCAAACAACGCCCTTAAGGTTCTTGAAAAGCGATATCTTCTTCGTGATGAAAATGGCGCCCTCAATGAGACGCCAGAAGAGCTCTGTAGGCGTGTCGCTTTTGCGGTAGCGTCGGTAGAGAAGCAGTGGGGAGCAACAGATGATTTTGTCGCCCAACTGTCTAAACAGTTTTTTGAGTCCATGATGGACTGTCGTTTTATGCCTAATTCGCCGACTCTGATGAATGCAGGTAAGGTCGGCGGTCAATTATCGGCATGCTTTGTTTTACCCGTTCCTGACTCATTGGAAGGTATTTTCGACACCTGTAAAAATGCTGCTCTCATTCATAAGACTGGAGGCGGAACAGGTTTTTCGTTTAGTCGACTGCGTCCAGCAAATGATCGTGTTGCCAGTTCGACAGGTGTCGCATCCGGACCAGTCAGTTTTATGACAGTCTACGACGCAGCCACCGAAGCGATTCGTCAGGGTGGCACCAGGCGTGGTGCCAATATGGGAATGCTGAGAGTAGATCATCCGGATATCGAAGCTTTCATTTCGTGCAAGCAAGACACTGACAGGCTTAACAACTTCAATATTTCTGTGGCGATCACGGATAAATTCATGGACGCCATTGAAAAGGATGCTGAGTTTGACCTCATTCATCCGCGAACACAGAAAAAGGTATCCGCACTAAATGCGCGCGAATTGTTTGCAAAAATCGTCAAGAATGCTCATTCCACTGGTGAGCCCGGGCTGATTTTCATTGACCGCATCAATAATTCTGATCCAATCCAACTAACTTTTGACTGTGACGGGAAGGCCATACCTGGCACCGAAGATATTGAAGCGACCAATCCATGTGGGGAGCAGCCACTCGGACCTGGAGACGCATGTAATCTCGCTTCCATTAACTTAGCGAGATTTGTAGATCGAGAGAATAAAGATTTTGAATTCAATAAATTGAAGTCACAAATTCAACAGTCGGTGCGTTTTCTTGATGACGTTATTACTGCTAATTGCTATCCACTCAAGTTTATTGAAGATGCCACACTAAACAATCGACGCATCGGATTAGGTGTGATGGGGTGGGCTGAGGCACTGATTCTGAT
>JACMKL010000127.1 GCA_014380105.1 Candidatus Melainabacteria bacterium | reverse complement strand
GCTGCAGTTTTCTCAGGCGCGCTTTCTTTGACTGCGTTTTTTCGCCGCCAATAGCACCTGATGGTCATACAGCTGACCATAATACTCGGGATAGGTCTGAACAGAGCCTGAAACTTGTGCTTGGTTCAGGCGCTCTCGGATGACCTTATAACCACCCGATAGATAATCGACCAGGTAGGAAAGATTGGCAGCGCCAATCAGAAACCCGGCATCATGCAATTCTTTGGAAACGCGCGCCTCGTGCAAGAGGCAACGAGCTTCCTCGCGAAGTGCCATGCGCACGAATTTCTCTTTGGAAATTTCGCGCGGGTCGAATATCAATCGGGTTTTGCCCATCAGGATGTGATACGCCTCGTGAGCCAGATAATGAGCTTGCAGCATGGGTGAGCATTGGGTACTGATACAAATCAGCGCTCCATCAGTCTGCCCTGGTTCTGAGCGAGAATATGCGCGGCATACTCCCGTGATGCGTCGAATTCGCACGCCCACTTTTCTGAGCAGGCGAATGTCTCGCGATAAAGTCGGTGATGCGTTGACCAGCTCAGCGAGCTTATCGCCGAACTGTTTGGCTAGCTTTTCCATGGTTCGTTTCCAAACGCTGTGCCACTATTTATGATACCAAGTGTTGCCATTTTGCGATAGTCTAAGACTGCATTAGTCGCATGGCGAGCCGGGCTCGGAAGGCGTTACGGAGTTTCACCGCAGTCTCCTTTACCGATGGTGACGTCTTTGTCTTCATCTTCTTCGCTAATTCGGCGCAGGTCGGCACGCGCATCGGCGAGGTTTTGTTGTGCTTCGATGAGCAATGAGTCAGCATTAGCAATCACTTTCGGATCGTTGTCCTGTGCGCCCTTGACGGTGCGCGCGTAGTAGTATTTCACAAACGCCAACTTGGTAGCAGCCGCTTTTTTGCAGGCGCATTCGGGGGCATCGGTTAGTTGTCGCTCCACATCATCGATGCCGAGTTTCAAGAATTTGAGATCGCTCTCTAATTTGCTTTGCTTGTATTCCCCATTGACTGGAGTAGGTTTTGCAGAGATGACGGCGAGCAAGACTGCAACGACAATCGCAAAGAGCAGGATGTACATGAATGACATGCGCATCTCCTAAAAAAATTATTTGGAACTCTCCGGCACTCATGATGGGGCGCTGGAGAGGCTGGAGTTGAAGAAAAGCGTACGGGAAAGGACTTATAGAAACTCAGGGGTGGAAAGAAAAGAAGTGTCAGAACAGTATCAAAAAGCTTGATCATGATTATGTAAACAGGTGTATTGAAGGGCTTGTTCATAGACATTTACATCGGTCAATACGCGGTACTGCTGGCACTCCCGAATTTGAGTAGGCTGAAAAATGTTAGCGAGCGTTGCGCCAACTGTTGCCTAAATTTGACCCAAGGAGCTGTCAAATGTCCTTCCTTCGCTGCTTGAAATCCTGCTCGCAGGAGCCGCGGTAATTGCTTATCAATCAACCTCATTACAAGTGTCGGGAGATTCGTGAGGCTTAAACACACAGCCCACGTCACTTTTGAGCAATCACATTGAGCTGGTCGGTCTGCCGACAAAAAATTCAGCGCACGCAGCCAGTATTCAAGAATTGTTTGATTACACGCGCGTGCCCGAGTATTAGAGCCTCATTTCATTCTGAATTTCTTTCCTACAAAATCCAAAACAAGACTCTAAAAACTCCTCTGCTCTCTAGCTTTAACCAACTGTTCTTCGTTGTGAAGAATAGGGGCGAAAGGCGGACAGTGGAAGAGTTTTTTCTAATAACAATATCGGAGCAACATATGAGCCTCAAGAACAAAGTTCTGTTCATCACGGGTGCATCACGGGGTATCGGTCTTGCCATCGCATTGCGGGCTGCGCAGGATGGTGCCAAAGTGGCTATCGCTGCCAAGACTGTCAATGCGCATGAAAAGCTTCCCGGAACAATCCACACTGCCGCTGAAGCAATCGTCGCTGCTGGTGGAGAAGCAATCGCCATCGCCTGCGACGTTCGTGATGAAGAGCAAATTAAAGCTGCCATCGCCAAAACCGTAGAAACTTTTGGTGGCATCGACATCGTCATCAACAACGCCGGCGCCATTCAGCTGACTAACACTGAAAATACCGACATGAAGCGCTTTGACCTGATGCAGTCAGTCAATGCTCGTGCCGTATTCATGACGGTCAAGCATGCTTTGCCTCATCTGAAGAAGAGCGCAAACGCGCACGTCATCAATCTGTCGCCCCCTCTCAATCTCGATCCCGACTGGTTCGCACCACATCTCGGCTACACATTGTCGAAGTACGGCATGAGCTTGTGCACTTTGGGATTGGCTCAGGAGTTCAAGTCAGCCGGTATCGCAGTCAATTCGCTCTGGCCGGAAACTGCCATCGATACATCTGCAATCCGCAACCTGATGGGAGATGTTCAGGAGTCGTTTCAGGCTGCACGCAAACCGGAAATTGTGGCTGATGCCGCTTACTGGATTTTGACTCAGCCAGCCGCTTCGTGCACCGGTAATTTCTTTATTGACTCAGTAGTTTTGACTGCTGCTGGCGAAAAAGATCTGGGCAAGTATGCAGTCGACCCCAACGCGAAGCCTCTGCCCGACTTCTTCCTGGGCAAGCCACCTAAGCAAATGCCAAAGAAGAAAGCTCCAGTAAAAGATGCTGAGGTCGCAACCGAAAAGGCGCCTGCGGTGATAGCGAGTCCCGCTTTGGCTCCTGCTGAAGCGACTCCTGCGCCTAAAACGGATACGATCGTATCTGCAGTGGAGCAAAAATCTGATCTCACGGTAGCACCAGTGGTGGTTGCAACCCCCGCTGCCAAAACTTGCGGCGACGCAGGCAAGAAAAAGTGCTGCGGTGGTGGCTGTCATAAGAAAAAGAAGTAATTTCTCCAACTGAAGAGAGCCCTGGGACTGATGTGAAAACAGCAGTCTTTCAGGGTTTTCTTCTTCAGACAATTAATACTACTCTATGTAGTTGAAAAGGTGTTTAAAAGGAAACACCGAAAACTGGAAGCAAAGACAAACTCTGCTTTATCCAATTTCCGGTGTTTCTCAAAATAGTGAAATTGACTGACGTCAATTATTCTGGCTTCTCTCAAACATGTGATAAACCGCGTTGAAATGCACTCGCCACGCCTCAGGACCATAGCCGCCGGCGAAAACCAGGGCGATTGGAATATTCCTGTCGACCATGGTGTCGATGACAAATTCGTCACGCGTTTTGAGCTGTTCAAGAGTAAGCCTCAGATAACGAGAACCAGCCGCGGCGTCCTTCTCGTATGCATCACTGCCCTGTACAAAGATGCACAAGTCAGGACTGAACGAAGCAAGCGCTTTGTGCATGCCTGCTTGGAAGCGCTCGAGATAGGCATCCCGATTCGCTTCTGAGATGTTGATATCGAGCGAGCCCTTCTCTTTCTTCTTTGGATACGCTTCTTTGGCGTGAATCGAGAAGGTGTAGACATCTGCGTCGTCTTGAAAGATTGAGGCAGTGCCGTTGCCCTGGTGCAGGTCGACATCGACAATCAAAACTTTCTTAGCCAGACCTTCACGCTGCATAGCGCGAACAGCGATGGCGATGTCGTTGATTGCGCAATATCCATCTCCGTGGTCGGCGTACGCGTGATGATACCCGGCGCCAAGGTTGGCTGCCAGTCCACGCTTCAATGCGGCACGTGCGGCTTCTACTGTTCCGCCGGCCTTGATGCGAATTTCGGACAATAGCTTATGCACCGCCTTATGCGGGTCGCCGTCCTTCATCGGAGGTTTCCCCAGACCAAAAATTTGACCCCAGACGTTTGGATCTTTGAGCGTCTCCAAATACGCAGCCGTATGCACCAGTTGAAAATCTTCGTCTGTGAGCGGCTTGGGGCGGTAGTAGCGAAAGGAACGACCTCGCTTCAGTGCAAGTTCGTTCAATACCATTTGCCCTCTATCGAGAGCAAATGGAATGTTGATTCCGATCTCTCGCACGTCCGCATTGTATCTGCAGTCGTAAAACAGAGTCATTCTCTTATTCATTGCAAGCCTCCTCAAGCCTGATGAGCCGCCAGTTGTGGCAGGGAATAGTGAGGAATTAGCCGCAGATCTTGTTGGTCAGCCACATTCCGCCAATCGTGCTACCGATGGCGCCGACCAGACCTGCGAAAATGTTGCCGCCTGTGATGTACAGTCCAGCGACCAGTCCAACCGACACGACAGCCGAGGCAGCAAAGACGGCGGCGAGGACGATGGCAGTGAAGGCGATAGCGAAAACGCCGGCTTCGGCGAGATTCTTGAGAGTGATCATGACGTGTTCCTTTGTTTGCTCTAGGCGTATGCCTCGGAGCTAATAGGATTTGAGAAGCGAGCCTCGCGGCTGCTTCGGTAGTGAAGGTGGCGAAGCAAATAAGTTGATTCGAGACGTGAATTGTCAGTCTTTAGTCGAGCGGCTGTGTTCGCAATCGCAAAGCATTGGCTATCACAGACACCGAACTCAAACTCATTGCAGCACTAGCAATCATCGGGTTGAGCAACAATCCGAAAACAGGATAAAGCACACCTG
>JACMKL010000126.1 GCA_014380105.1 Candidatus Melainabacteria bacterium | reverse complement strand
TATTGGCTGTAGCAATTGTTTCCAGTCTCATTTCAATGCTTGCTCTAAATCTGTTTCAGGGAATGCAGACAAAAGTTGAAGAGACAGAAATTCCAAAACCAATCAACTTGGTTTTTCCTGAAATCAAAAATACCAAAATTTTTGAGTCTCATATAAAAGCGCGGGAGAACCGCATTGAAATAGATTTAGATGCAAATGATGAGAACATGCAAGCATTTCTTGGCTACAAATATGCTCAAGACATAAAACTAAAAGGATGCAATGTAACCGACAAAGGAATTGCATTTCTCAAGGATTCGAAAATCTTGAGACTTTCACTAGTTGAATGCAATGTCAACTCTGTCGACAACATCGCGAAATTGTCTTACTTACAAAATCTCGATCTTAGAGCAAACCCGATTGATGATCAGTGTTTGAAAGTGTTAGCAGATCTCAAAATGCTGAAATATTTGAACATTCAAGAAACAAAAGTCACTGAAAAGGGCATTTTTAATTTGGCAAAAAGCAATTCTCTTGTTGGAATTTATTTGCCTGAGAAGAAATTTTCAGGAACGGAAATTAGGCGACTGAAAGAAAGAATGCCTTTCTGTCAGTTCTACACGTACAGCAAATCTTCACGCATGGGAGAACTAGAACGAGCTTCGAAAATAACTGACCAGTTTGAAAAATATTCGCATCTCTATTCGATAGCGAAGCAGATAAATCCAGATCACAGCGGTTTGTCAGACTATCTCAGCCTGATGGCGGAGAAATTACGTGCGCAAGGAAAAAAAGCGGAAGCAAGCAAATTTTTTCGGCTCGCCAACGAAATCTTGTTGAAAAATGGAAACTTGGCCAATCTGCCGGCGGGGCTGATTCGTGAAATGAGTTGTTGCTTAGTGGAAAAAATTGCACCCCTTGCAGACAGAGCAGCTGAGTTGGCTTACGACACTCTTCCGCACGATTCACCCACTTTGGTTCAAACACTGCAAGAAATATCGAATTATCCGAGAAGAAAAGAAGATGCTGACAAAGTCGTTAATTACTGTCAAACAGGGATTGACCTCATAGAACAATTTCCGAATAGACAGGACAGAAAGGCACTATCTGCACTGTATGAGAAGGCTGGCTGGACCTACTACGTTGCGTTGCAGAATCCTAAAGCACTTCCGTACTTCCAAAAAAATGTCACTTTATTAAGACACGAAATACCAAGAAATGATTTGTTATTTGCAAGAGCAATGCTGGAATTAGGCCATGCATTGCCTGAATTCACAGCAAGAAAGTCGGCCTACGATGAGGGAATGGAGCTTTTGGAAAAGCTCAAATTCCCAGAAGACTATAATCTGAAAGAACACTATTGCGATGCTTGCAGCGCCCTTCACGATGCCTATGTCGCTCAAGGAAACCATGAAGAGGCTGCCAGATACTTGAGGAAAGGGATTGAATGTGTCCGCCAAATGAAGCATTCAGATGACTACAACCGTGCAGCCATCTTTAAAAGATGGCTACATGACCGGTTGGAAATAATAAGGAAAACGAAAGCGCGCTAATCACGGCGCGAAGCGGCTTGCTGCAAGAAAGGCTGGTTGAAGGGTTCTCGACCCAAACGCAGTTGATTCTGAATGTCACCCCAGAGCAGAGCTGGATATCCGTTGCGCTGCAAATCATGTGCGTGAGCTTGAATAATATTTGGTGAATAATGTCTTAGTGCTGCGATTGCCTCATTGCTCCATTTTGGAGGCGCGGTCACTACAGTCCGCAAAAGAATCGGAACCGCGCGATTATCTCCTAACCATGCCAGTTCTTGAATTGCTTCGTACTTTCTTTCTGCGTCATCACCATGCAGCCAACGCTGACTATTTTCCAGAATCTTCTTAGTTCGCACTTCTTGAAGAAGTCCCTTTGCTCGCTCAGCTACATCGGGATCAGCAGCACGCTGCAAGCGCATCAGCTCCGGCTCAAGAGTGCTGTTTAAACGTCTGGACGCATAGTTTAAAACGTCCAGGCGAATCGAAGGCTGTGTGCGGAGCGTTTTAATTAAGAACGCATTGATAAATTCCTCACCGTATACGTTCGGTGCCGCTAGAGAAACAATCTCGTCGAATGCCACTTTCTTAGCGGCAGGATTGGAGACGTTTTCCATTGCTTCAATTAAGCGTGGAAGGTTTGTTTCTTTGCCAACTAGAGAATAGACTTCATAGAAATTTTTAGCATCTGGATGCTGGAAAGTTTGGAGTGCGGTTAAAGCTTCTTCGCGAAGCGGCATGCCTGGCTTCGCTTGCCCGACCATGAACTTAACTCGGGCGTCCATATTCACTGAAGAAATATTCGCCATTGAGTCAAAGAGTGACTTTCTCAAACCAGAATCAAAAGCTTGCGTGGCGATTCTGTGAGCCTCAGGAACATCGCTTGGATGACCTATCCGCCCAAGCAGCATGCTAGCGCGCAAACGATCAGTGAGTGCCCCGGAAGCGGCTTGCTCTAAAAGTTTTTGACGAGCAATCGGAACAATCTCTTCGGCAATATAATTTAGCCGCGCTACAATTTTTTCGCGATTCGGCATAGTTTCAGGAATTTTGGCAATGCGCGCTGTAAAATCAGCCGGATGCACGACTACCTCTTTGCCAGGAAGCATTGATTCGAGCATGGCTTTGGCCATGATTGTCGTTCGAATCGGCGCATGATTCGCTGTGGTGAAAAATGAGTCGGCGTCTGGCATCATCAAGTTTTCGCCAAGGTGTACTGCAAAATTTTCATGATGCTTCAAGCTAGGATGATCGGGATACTGTCGCTTTGCATATTCCCTTGCATAAAAACCAGTTTCGAATTCAGCCGCTTCGTTGAAGAGCGAGCTATGTTGAGCGTATTTGTGCTTGAGTAAGTGCGCCCATTCGTGAGACAGAAATTCTCTGATTACTCCTTTCGAGGTGCTACCTTTCGGTAACGTATTATTCGTTTCAAAGAAAGTTATTTTGCCATCATCACTTGCTGTCGCCGCTGCAGCCGTTCTTTTAGCACCGTCATCAGCTTTGCGATGATACTTGTCAGCGAAGCTAGGCTCCTCAAGCAAAACCAATTCCTTGACCAAATTAGGGTTTGGGAGCTCTTTCAAGGCTGGAATAAAATCTTCCGGCAAGGCTCTGCGGTAGAGTGGATTTGTGTTTAACTCGACCCGGGCACGAATAATCTGTGCAATAGTCTCCGCCTTGATGCCGAAGCGGGCGAGGAGAGGCTTTATGTTGCCTGCCATGGCATGTTGCTGCAATTCTATACGAACAGCACCATCCAGATTGTCAAAGCTTGGCGCGTCTATTTCAGCCAGGTGACGCAATCTACGAATCTCATTGTGTAATTTTTCAGATGCTTCCGGTACGATTATTTTGGTGTTAATTCCCTCGACTTTGAAAACCACTGCACGCTCTTTTGCTACGTGCGTCCACTTACTGAATTCAGCCCAATTCTCGAATTTGTCTGGAATGTTCGGATCATCATTTACGCGGCGAATATCGTAGTCGACAATTTCGGTACGCTTGATCATCCTGTGCAAATCGACAAGAGCCGGCTTTGGTGGCGCCTCAAAGTGAATCTGGCTATACCATTTCTCAGCTTTGATGGTCCAAAACAACTCACCCTGAGTCTCGATCTCACGGCGGTCAGAGGGCAACTTGTGGTCGTCTTTGGGCGCTAATGCCAGGCGTTCTTCTGAGAGAGCTTTGCCAGTTGGATTTGGTTTAGCCTCGGTCGTATTCTCTAAAATAGGCTTGTTAGAAGGGCGGAATGCGTGCCAGCCAGACATTGCACCGCCGGTTGCAGCGCCAATGTACATCCCATCAAGAGTGCTGGCGCCAATTTCTTTGAGACTTTTGCCATGCATTGCTGCATCGAGTCCGCCAAACAATGCGCCAGATCCAGAACCAGAAAGTACTCCACCAACAACTGTTCCAAACGCTTCGGAGCCAGTCCGATTAGCGACAGCAACCGTGCTGGACTTTGCAATGCGAAACCCGACCATGCCCGCGGGGACATTGATGACAGCGCCGGTTAAACCAGCGGTAGTAAGCTTTTTCCAGTCAGTAAGATTGTTTAAACCACTCTGGAAAGAGAAATGTCCGGCTTGATCGCGCCAGGCATTTGGATCACTGCCTGCTTTCAGTACGCCAAACATGGCACCAGTTCCAGCGTGCATCCCCATCTCTTGTTTTAATCCAACACCCAGACGGCTTTCAGCGAATTTGAAGGCGTTTGAACCAGGAGACGCCATTTTGCCAAGATAATTTAGCCCAACTCCTTCCAAGCCATCTTTTACAAACCCGAGCGCAAAATCTCGTCCGTCGCCTTTGGTATCAGCCATCATTCCGGCTCGGATCAAACCACCTACTGCGACCCGTCTCGACATCATGGCCGCCGTATCAGCGGCAATTGTTGCCATAAAATCGTTTGATTCAGCGCGTTTTGTTTTTTCTTCTTCAGTGAGATTGCTGGAGAAGGCATCTCTGACCGAGCCTATTACATTGCCCGCTAACGTGCGCTCTTTTCGATTACCGAAAACCTCGCTCAGCAAATTGTTGGAATTTGCCTCTGTGCCTGGCTCCGCATTTGAAGAATTGCTCGAGTCATCGTCGGTCGCTGTGGCAAGCGCCTTCTTGGGATTTCTAATGCTAAGGAAATCGTCGTATGACAACAGGATTTAATTTCTTAGAAACTGGCAGAAACCTGAATTAGGTCCTGACCAACGGGTAATAAGCGCAAAAGGGCTTGAACTCATGACAACATAGCAAAAGTTAGCGCCCGTGAGGAGATAGATCATGGTGGAAGTACGCAGCTTTAGGCTAACAATTAATCTATATGGTTTATATATGCCCCAAAATGCCAAAAAAGAGGAGATCCGAAGATCTCCCCTTTCGATTTTTGCTTTGTAAGCGTTTAGCGATAGCTCGCTGGGCTTCCAGCGACACTCTGCGTGAGTGACATCGGTTGGTCGAGAGCAAAATTGATTCTCGTACCACTCGGGATTTTCACGTCCTTGCCTTTCCGCCAGAGGTTGCTGCCGAGACCAACTGCACCACCGGTGGCGACACCAGCGATAGCACCAGCTCCGACTGCTCCACCAACGATTGGTGCGAAGCAAATTCCCAACAATGTTCCGCCAGCTGTCCATGCAGCCGTTCTCACCACACCACTTTTAACAGTGCTGGAAGTAGTTCTGCCTTTGAGAGCAGAAGCGTCTTTTGTTTCATGAACATTACTCGCTGTTTGATTAGCTGTAATGACAGCTGACAAAGGATATCTCACTCCGTCCGGTGTCACTGCAGCGGTCAAGCGCATCGACATTTTTCCGTTGGACCCGGCCAGTCCACTCTTGTCGGCAGAGACGATTTGTCCTTCCAGAGTAGTGTTTCCAGGAAGTACCAGGTCAGTGCCGAGGTACATTGGGGTATACAACTTTGCGCTGAAAAGATCGCCGGCTTTGGCAACCCCGCTGTCAATTGGACTTGTAAGAACCGCATCAACAGACGTTCCGGCTGGAACATAAGTAACACGACCTTGTAATTGTTGACCGTTGAAGCTTTGTGCTACCGCGGGTAGAGTCAGTCCAAGTGCCAGAACACCTGCGACTATAGCGTTTAAAGGTGTCCTTTTCATGCGATCGCTCCTTCTAGTGGCGCTGATAAATACATCTAAACAATATCATAGTTATGTCTAATAAAAAATCAATCACTTACCTGAATTATTTTTCTTTGCGATGGCGCCGATGGTACCACTTATTATTCTATCTAAGGTTAGAAACCCTGACAGTACGGACTTTTACAAAGTATCTAGATTTCACTTATTGACAACTAAAATAATTTAGGATCTATCACCACCCATAGTGCACAGTGCCACCACTACTAATTATTATCAGCACCATCGGCGAAGGCACGACACTCCAAGACGACGCATTAGAGGATGGACAAAACAGCCATGCTGAGTTTCTACGAACCTCTTGCCAACCACGACAACCAACTCCTGTTTACAACCAGGAAAAGCGTTCGTACAAGCTGCGCTAATAATCAACTTCGAAGACACCTCCATTGCTTTCGCGCTGAGCCAGAGCCAAGACGACGTGCCATGTGGCATCTTCAGCTGCAGGAAACGCTTCTAAAAACTCATGCCTAGGCAAAGTTGCAAAAAATCTTTGGTGCTTTAATCATGAAATATTGCTTCCACGCGTAGCCAAGATCTAAGTTCAAATCCACTTTTCTACATCTCACTCTTAGACTCCATATCTCCACCTTCCAAGCTCTCCTCCGACACCTCTGCACTATTCACTGAGCGCCTCGGCGATCAGTAGCAGTAAACCTTTCGGAGAATTCTTGTTTGGTTGTGCATTTGGGAATCTAAATGGGCTGACACATGTAGTTCTTAACTAACCCAGCTGCAATTTATTCGGCTGAAATGAAAAGGAGTCCTGTCATGAGTCGCTTCTGGCAATCGTTTTTCTATGGTCTCATCGTCACTGCATCCATCATGGGTCCCGCATACGGCTTTGGCGTTTTCTACACCATTGCCACCGGTGGTGATGCTGTTGCCTGGTTTTTCGACTGCGTAAAACTCGCATTCGTCTGCATAATCTTCAGCACTTGGGGTTTGTACGAACTTCAAGGAATGCTGAATCGCGCCAATCGTCCGAGAAATCACGAAGACGAAAATCGCAATGGTGAAAATGGTTCAAGCTCCAGGCGCAGTCACGGAGACCCCGAAGACAGCAGCGTGAAGCACGACGACCTCACCAAGTAATTAGTCGCATTTGCACATCACGGGAGTGTCATGGATCAAAAATCCATTCACTCCTGTGATGCCTGCCAATCTCAAAATTGAAATTCGTAATCCGAATTTTCCGCACATGTATTTTTCAGTCCGCATTTACTAATCTATTTAGTATCTCTGAATTGTTTGTGAATGGCGGGTCTACATCCTGACGGAATGCCCAGGTTGCGGTAGACTCTTCAATGATCGACCACTTTCAGAAAGAGCGGACATGGAGAAATTTGACCAGCCAGAGCTTCACCCACGAGGCTTCCCACTCGCAGTAAACATACTGCTAGTCGGCGCTCTAATTTTGCTGCCTATTTTGATGGTAGCGCTGTACGAAGTCTGGCAAGCCAAGCACGAAGTGGCTGTCCCTGCACCGACTGTCGAACAGCAACCAGTACAGACGCAGCCCGATAAGGCAACCGAAACGCCAGCCGCTACAACGTCAACCGCAGAGCCTGCTGCTGCAGAGCCTGTTACTGCGGAGCCTGCTGCTGCGGAGCCTGTTACTGAGCCAGCACCGGCTCACTAGTTAGAGCCCTGCTCCTGGCGAATCTGCTTAGTTTGCTGTTTGCCTTTCATGATCGACTTCTTCTGGTCTGCCAGTTCCGGAAGCATTTGATGCTCGTAATCAAGCTGTTGCTGTTCAATTTTCTGCTCAATAGCCTGACGCTCTTGTCGAACTTCTCTGCGATTTTCAATTTTCATTTCTTTCTCAAGGGCGGCAGGATTTTGCGCACCGTCTTTACCCGGCGTCCAATTCGGACCCAATGCGTGTCCGCCATCCGCTACACTCTCGCCCGCGCCGGTCAGTGAGCGAATCATCTCGCTATTTTGATTGAGAACATTCTCGAATTGAGTCAAATCCTCTCTCTTAAGCGAGCCATCTGGACGTCGTTTAGCTGAAATTTGTTGCTCTAAACTGGCCAGAGCCGCCTTTAATTTCGAAGCTTGATCCGGCTTTATAGCGCCGATTTTAATGCCGTGATTAATGCGAGTATTTTGACGGTGAATTCGCTCGGCAATATTGTCCGGAGCAGATGCCAACCTGGAACCCGCGCCCGATCCTGGCTGCGCTAGCGCAGATGGAGACACGAATAACGCACAGGCACATACACTCAAAATGCCAGCAAAAATCCTACGCTTGCCCATCATACAGACCCCCAATTGACCTGATCGCGAGACAGTTCTTAAACAGGTATACCACTTCGCGCATCAGTCAATTCACAATATCAAGATCACGGCGTCTGCGCACATTGTATGATCAGCGGGTTTCCCAATCAGGATGCTGCCATGTCAAGCAAAGTCGAACAAGCTCCCGTGCTTGCCCAAGCCGAAAAAATTCAAAGCGAGCTGGTTGAACTTCGCCGCCACATACACAAGCATCCAGAACTCAGTTTTGAAGAGAATGAAACAGGCAAGCTTGTTGCAGCGAAAATGTCTAAGCTCGGTTATCGAGTTCGTCCGGGAGTGGGCGGCACAGGAGTGGTTGCTGAGATAGGCTCAGGAAGAACAGTTTGCATCCGCGCCGACATGGACGCTCTCCCGATCACAGAAGACAATCCAAACGGTTATTGCTCATCCAACACAGGTGTCATGCATGCCTGTGGTCACGATGTTCACACTGCCTGCGGGCTCGGCGCAGCTATGCTTATCGCTGCCAATCCACCAAAGAATGGATGTGTGAGATTTCTATTTCAGCCTGCAGAAGAAATGGTCAATGATGACGGCAAGTCAGGCGCCACATTGATGATCGAACAAGGCTGCATGGACGGCGCAGACGCAGTCTTTGCGCTTCATGTCGATCCCAAAACATCAGTTGGTCAAATAAAAGTCAAAGACGGTGCCATGCTTGCCGCTTGCGACACATTTGAAATTAGTATCAAGGGAAAGCCGTCACACGGCGCCTATCCGCAACACGGCATCGATACTGTCGTCCTCGCAGCGCAAGCAGTGCAAGCAATTCAAACAGTGATTTCACGCCGGAAATCAGCCCTAGAACCTGCTGTCCTTACTTTTGGCGGAATTAAAAGCACAACGTACAGACCGAATATTGTTGCTGAAGAAGTTCAGTTGATTGGCACATCTCGATATTTTGATGACGAAATTGGCGAGCTGATTTTTGTCGAATTGAAGAAAGCATTGTCCATTGTTGAGGCGATGGGCGGCTCTTACACTGTGAAAAGAACCAAAGACAATCCAGCTGTGATGAATGACCCACAGCTGACAAATTTAGTCCGTTCCGTCGGTGCCAGACTGCTCGGCAAAGACGGTTTGATCGAATCAAACTACGAGATGGGCGCAGAAGATTTCAGCTTCATGAGCCAGGTCATTCCAGGCAGCTTCTTTTTCCTTGGCACCAAAATCGAAGATTCGCCACGCGCAATCCACACTCCCACATTCGATATTGACGAACGAGCTATTCCTCTGGGAGCGGCACTTCTAGCAGAATGCGCAAGGCAATTCCTCGGCGAATAAATTGCTCGGCAAATAATTTCTCGCTTTACGCTTCCAACAATCTAGACGCGCTGATGTCGTCACTGGTTGCTTCAGACGTCGGGCAAAAGCGAGGAATTTGATAGGTTTCCTCAAAATCAACCAATTGTTCTTGAGTACCGACAACATAAAGTTCGTCTTGCTGAGCCAACGCAAATGTCGGATCCGGATGCACAACAAGATTATTTCCGCGCCGCACTCCAACGATGGTCACACCGGTCAATCGCCTTACATCAAGCTCTTGCAGGGTCTGTCCAATGATCGGCAGTTTGGTCACCGAAAACCAGATACCAATAAATTCATCATGGGTGAAACCAATTAGACGGGCGAGAGATGGTTCTGCAACGTCTGGCTGAAACAGGCGGTATCGCTGCGTTCTGATGTCATTCAATGCACGCTGTATCATCGGATCTCCCATATTTAAACTCATAAGAGTCAAACGAGAAATTTCAATAGCAGCTTCAAATTCTGGCTGAACGACGGCGTTTGCGCCTGAAGCCCGCAGCACATTAATATCTTCAGAACGATGTGCACGAGCAATGATTTTAAGATCTGGATTGATTTGACGCGCCTGATTGACGATAGTCAATGCAGCGAGAGGGTCTGGAACAGTCACGATTAACACTTTTGCACGCGACAATCCTGCTCGCTGAAGCACCAGATGGCTGACCGAATCACCGTATACGTGGGGAATATTCTGCGATTCCAGTTCTTCGAGGATAGTAGCGTTGAGTTCAATAACTGCAAAAGGAATATTAACGCCACCTAGTACAGACCCAAGGTTTCTTCCCGTGCGTCCAAAACCGCAAATAACTACGTGCCCCGAAAGCGTGATGCCGTGTGCATCAACGCCATCCAGCGCGGAATCCAGACCTATCATACCTTGCTTAGCAGCGTAGCGTCCAAGCAGTTTTGGGACTAAATTCATCAGCATTGGCGACACAATTAGAGTCACTACAGCGCCAGCGAAAAACAAGTTATATAGCGAATCTTCAAGCAACTTTGCCTCATAACCGAGCATCGCCAAAACAAAGGAGAATTCCCCGATTTGTCCCAGTCCAACTCCAAATAAGAGTGCGCTCCACCAGTTGGATGTGGAGATAAATGCGGCGCCAGTGGCAATCACAATCTTTATTACGATCAGCAAGACAACAAATCCCAGCACTTCAAATAAGTGTCCGGCAAGAAAAGCGGGGTTGAGCAACATGCCAATTGAAACAAAAAACACTACTGCAAAAAGGTCGCGCAACGGCATTACGTCTGCAAGTGCCTGAGAACCATATGGAGACTCACTCACCATGATGCCCGCGAGAAAAGCTCCGAGGGCAAGCGACAAGCCAAAGTGGTCACTTAAAACAGCAACGCCGAGGCATAAGGAAAGTATAGTAAGGAGAAATAATTCTCGATGTCCAGACTTTGCAATTGGCTTCAGGAGCGCAGGAACAACGGTGTATGCGCCGACCAACACACCACCCAATAGGAGGGCGGCCTTTCCAAACGCGAGCAGAACGACTGTACTTATGTCGCCATTTGCGGTTCCTTGCAAGGCAGGCAAAAGCGCTATAACCGGAACCAGACTTAAGTCTTGAACGATCAAAACCGGCAGCAACATCCTGCCGTGAATCGCATCCACTTCGCCGCGATCCATCAAAGTTCTGGTTACAACAACTGTACTTGATAAAGCACAGATCCAGCCAAACAGCACACCAGCAGTCGGTGTAGTCGCAAAGCCAAACATTTTAGCGATCGTCCAGGCTGCCACAACAGTCAGGATAATTTGCAATACAGCAGTTGCCACCAGTTTTGGAGAACACTTTAAAATTTGCCGCAGCGATACTTCTACACCCAACGCAAATAGCAGGAGAGCAACGCCCATTTCTGCCAACACGCGGACTTCTTCAGGCTTACTGATCCACTTCAAAGAGTGCGGACCAATAATAATCCCAACCACAATATAACCAGCGATCAGTGGCAATTTCAGCAGCGAGCAAACATAACCTGCGAAAGCAGCAACGAGCCAGATTATGGCAAGATCCGCAATTAGAGACAATTCTGACATTCAAATCCCCCTTCACGCTGCACGAATGCCGCATGAGTAAATTTTCTAGCGCCACCATATGCGGTAGCTACTAGACTTAAATTTTGGTGGGTCAATCTCTAAATTAGTAGGGCTCGCTTTGTCAGCCAGATCGGAACCTTTACAGGCACAGAGTCTGGCTTCTGGGGACTCCACTGACTCGGTCTCTCAAATGCAACTTGATCAACAAATCGCAGACTTTGAAAATTAGAAAGAGACAGGCTG
>JACMKL010000125.1 GCA_014380105.1 Candidatus Melainabacteria bacterium | reverse complement strand
TCAATTGGATCTTCGATGGTTAAAATATGCTCTTGTCGATTTTCATTGATCCAATCAATCATCGAAGCCAATGTCGTGGATTTGCCTGAGCCGGTTGGTCCGGTAATCAGCACCAGCCCGCGCGGTTTTTGAGTAATCTCTTTGCAAATTGCCGGCAGTCCTAACTCTTCCAGTGATGGTATCGTAAATGGTACTACGCGAATTGCTGCTGCAAAATTTCCACGCTCTTTGAAAACGTTTATTCTAAATCTGCCGACTCCATCAATACCAAAGCTAGCATCTAGCTCAAACGTTGATTCTAACTGCAATCTCTGATCTATGGTGAGTAGCGAAAACACCAGTCTCTGTACATCATCATTAGTAAGTGAAGGCAGTGGGCTGCGCACAAGTCTGCCTGCCACCCGAAGAATTGGAGGTTGCCCGACCTTTAGATGCAAGTCTGAAGCTGAGCGATCTTCGACCAGCTGAAGAATCTCTTGCATTTCAATTGCCATTACACGCCCTCTCACTCATGATGCGACATTTACCTGATTTCGAATGTTTTCGCTCTCGGCTCCTGACAGTAAGGACATATATGCCAGTCACCTTTAACTTCGGCATGGCAGCATGCACAACCTGTTTCTCTCTGCGCTTCTTCCTGAGTCAAGCCGCATTTTGGGCAACTAGACCAACCCTCTTGCTGTAAGGTTCCGCAGCGTACACATGATGTCTTCAATTCGTGTTGACAGAATGGGCACTTTATAAAGTCGTCACTAATTGGATTTCTGCATTTTCCGCAAAGTTTGTCATCGCCCTCGGTGTCAGCGAGTGTCACTCTAACTACTTCGTCACTTGTTGTCAGACCCTGCCCAACCAGCCTCACGCTGTAGTCTTTCAGTGTAATCATGCCAGACTGCTTAGCGGCAAATCGAATCATGGCAGTGGACGAGCCTTTCGAAATCAATTCGCGCAATTCGTCATTCATACGCATTACTTCAAAGACGCCGATTCGATTTTTGTATCCTGTTCCATTACAGGACTCACAGCCCGTACCGCGTTTGAAGATAGGCCAACCTTTAGAATCAGTGCGAAATCGGAAATATTGAATAGTGGATTCTGCTAATCTCTCGGCACCTCTATCTAGCACACCTAAGTATTCGAGTGCTGATCGATCAGGCGAATAGTCCTCGCAGCATTCAGCACAAATTCGTCGAACCAGTCGTTGTGCCACCACTCCGACTGTTGCGGATGCCACCAAATATGGGTCCACTTCCATTTCGCCCAAACGAGTAATTGCACCTGGGGCATCGTTGGTGTGGAGGGTCGTGAAGACAAGGTGACCAGTCAGTGCGGCTTCAACAGCTATTTTAGCAGTCTCTCGATCGCGAGTTTCACCCACGAGCATAATGTCTGGGTCTTGTCTTAAAAATGACCTCAGAATACGAGCGAAGTCTAAGCCTTTTTCTCGTAATACCTGAACCTGCGTGATGCCAGCCATCTCGTATTCAATTGGATCTTCGGCGGTGACGATATTTACTTCCGGAGAGTTTCTTTCAGCTAGCGCAGAGTAAAGAGTGGTTGTTTTTCCTGAACCGGTTGGTCCAGTTACGAAAATAATTCCGTATGGTTTTAGTACCATGTCGCGAATAATCGCAAGCGCTCCCTCATCACTGACAAGTTTGTCCAAACCAAGCATGGTGCCTGATTTGTCCAACATTCTCATCACTATTTTTTCGCCATGTTTGGAAGGAATAGTGGAGACCCGGAAGTCGATATCTCGTCCGGAAAAGCGCACTCTAATTCGACCATCTTGTGGTAACCGGCGCTCAGCAATGTCCATGTCCGCCATGATTTTATAGCGTGAAATAAGAGCTGCCAGAACCGCTCTTGGTAGTTTACGGTCGATGAATAAAACACCATCAAGCCGATAACGAATCATGACTGCATGCGCAGATGGCTCAACATGTATGTCTGAGCATTGTCTCTTAATTGCCTTCGCCAAAATTTGATTGGCAAGTAAAACAATCGGCGCATCCTGAGCCTGTCTAGCCAGGTCCAGGTCATTGATATTGTCTTCAGTTTCGCTAATTAAATCGAGTGTAGAAAGGTCGACTTCGGATTCAATAAAAGTTTGATCTGCCGCTTCATCAGATTCTTCTTTTAGCAAATCGCGCCTGGATGCATAGATGTTTTCCATGAAATGCTGGAAGTCATCTTCGGTGCAAACCAGCGTGCGAATTTGCATGCCTTTGAGTCGATACTTTATGTCATCGAGTGCCAGGAGATTATTAGGATTGACCATGGCTACAACCAGTGAGTTGCCTTCTGCGCTGACTGGCACGACCTGGTGCTGTCTCATCAGGGTTTCTGGCAGAAGTTCGAGCGCATTGAGCTCGGGCTGGGATTTCGCCAGCGAAATATATTTGACGCCGTACTGAAGCTCCAGCGCATTTTGAAGATGAGTCTCGTTGGCCAATCCAAGGCGGGAAAGAATCAAACTGATTGGCTCACCAGTGCGCAAGCGCTCCTGTTGAACCAACTTAAGTTCTTCAGCCGTAATCAACCCGTTGTCTACGAGTAATTCGCCAAAGTCCTTTTTAATCAGTGCCATTAACAGATTCCCTTACGCCCGCTGAGCTGAATTTTTGGAGCAAATACTATGTATAACTTTCCACAATTTATTTTCGCAGTACCGCCGACATTCTTGTCATTCAATCCAAACAAGAATATGTTCACCGCCAGCGGTGTGCGGAACAACTGTTAAACGCAAGTTGAAATCTTTGCCTGACATACGGACTTTGACACGTCCATCCTGTGGCAGACGTCTATCCTGGGTGTCGGTTCTCGCCATTTTTCTAAAACGTGATGTCAGTGCCGGCATCAAGATTTTGGGTAGTTTTCGCACAATCATGAGCTGACCGAGAATTCGATAATGAACAAGCACCTGTTTGTCCATTGCTTCGATATGGATAGTGGATGCATTTTTGGCTATGCCGTTTGCCAATATCTGATTGCAAAGCATGATTACGGCCGCATCGTCTCCCTCTTTCTCCAGTCCCTCGTTGATTTTGAGCACTTCAACCGGCGGACGAGCAAGAGCCTCGCTGGCGACAGGTTCACATTCGCCCATCGCTGCAGCGCCTGCAACTACTTGCTCTACTGCAGTGTTGGCTGCGATGCTAGGCAACTCATCAGGAGCAGCGTTTGTAACTGGTGTTGCAATTTCAACTGGCGTCGCAGCAATGGCATCAAGACTTGAAGCAGCGACCGGTCCAGCGACCGGAGCAGCGACCGGTCCAGGAATTTTTTCAGGAATCTCTTCAGGGACTAGTGCCGCGCCTGGTTCAACGACTGGTTCAACGACTGGTTCATCGAAAGCTTCAGCCGGACTTGCATTTCCCACTTCGGGCGCAACTTCTGCTACAGCGGGTTGCTCAATTTCCTTCTCTGGCTCGGCAGGAAGTTCTGCTCTGGCTTCATTTGTCGCTTTGAGTAGAGAAGCCAGGGCTGACATCGTCGGAACCGGTGCAATAGTTTTTTGTTCGCTCTCCTGACTAACATTTGCTGTTTCAGCGGCCGCCACTTCTTGTTCAGGCTCAGTTGCTGCGCCGTTCTGCTCCGCAGTTTTAGCCGCAGCCTTGGAATGAGTTGCCGACGACATGACTTCGTACTCGCCGGTCGCCTCATTTGCCTCATCCGACTTGCTTTTCTCGGATGCTTTTGCCGCTTCTTCAATTAAATCGCTTGTGTTTGTGTCACTAGCGTTACCTTCAGTTTTTCGCCCAGATTTATTTTGCGTATCTTCAATGTGTTTCTGCAACATCATCAAATCGAATTTGCCAGTCTCGCCATTTGTCTGAGGTTGTTCTGGTTCTGACTTACCTATCGTTTCGGATTCGCTCTGAGACTCAATTTGAGTTTTTTGAGCACGCAGAAGGGACGATAATTTCAGCGACGCCGTCTGGGCCCCGTCCAATTTTTCAGGTTGTGAATGAGCAACTTGCCCGCCATTTTCAGAAGGCGCTGGAGCGCTCTCCTCAGCCTTTTCAGCCACGACCGCAGTTTCTTTAGCCGCACCATTGCCAGATTCTGACTTACCAATTTTTCCGGATATAAAATCTGGATACAGATTACTCATGAAAAGCGTGAAATCGTCTTCTGTGCAGACGACAGGAGTGAATTGTTTGTCTGGATAAAATGCCTTCAGTGCATCTAGACCGGGTTGGTGCTCTGGATTTACCATCACAACAGTGATTTTCGTCCCTTTTTCGTTGACCGGAACAAGCATGTGTTCGCGCAATTTATCCTCAGGAGTTTTGCGCAAAACCTCCGGCAAAACATCTGTGCGAGAAAGACAGACATAAGTCACACCGTATTTGAGCTCCAAAGCATTCTTGAAATGGTGTTCATAAGCCAGTCCAAGTCTCGAAAGAATTACGCTGAGGGGCTCTCCAGTGCTCTTTGATTCTCTTTCTGCCAGTTTGAGTTCTTCCGCACTAATCTGACCGTTGTCGACCAGCAATTCACCGATGGATTTTTCCACTATCGACATAAGTCCGCCTTGTCCTTCTCCATCAAGCCCTGCCAGGTCGACGATACGCGTGATCTCAATTGGTCGCCAAGAGAGTCAGCCGCATTAGCCGTCCGATCGATTTGTGCCCCCTGTATTTCCCTATTAAACAAACTGATAAGAAGCTATCTTATAAGTGCAGGGTAGCTCTTAAATTTATTATCGGCACTATGATGAACGACGAAAGCGAAAAATCTTCCGAAGAAATAATCGTGAAAGATGCAGAAGTTGAATTGCCGGTTAAATCGGCTGATGCTTTTCCTCGACCAATTCCGACTGCCTGGGGATTTCGCGGATTTGTTTTAAGCGGCGCCACATTTTTGCTTTTCGAATTGCTGTTCTTGGTACTTTATTCGAATACTGACTGGTTTTCGGTTGATATAACTTTTCTTGGAATTCCAGCTGTTATCCTGGTTCTTCCTTTTGCGCATCAATTCTTGCGCTCACTCGAATCTCCGTTTTTTATTCAGATTGCCATGCCACTCAAAAATGGCTTGCCATTTGTAATTTATTGGAATTGGCTGACGTTGAATGATACCAATTTGACCTTTGGCGCTCGAAAAGTTGCATATTCAGTTATTGATGAGCTGCGTTTGACTGCCTGGGGAAACATCCACTTGCGGACGCGCGCGCTGAGATTAGGTCATCTGGGCGAACTTCAGGAAGAGCGTGGAAAGAAACCTGAACCAACAGAATTGATATTTCGCTTGCCACTAGGTGTGGTGGCACCAAAAGATCAAAAAAGCTTTGTTGAAACGATCAAGAAAGCGAATCCAAATGTGCTGATAAACAAAAGACTTCAGAAACGCCTGAGCGCAAATGATCTCTCAGGCAGTCAAATGGTCAGTCTTCTGGGCTCCATAATTATGCTCTTTGTGCTGCTTGATCTAGGGCAATCGACTTTCACATATCTAGAGATTTTGAAAGCTTACTATCGAGCAGATGTTGACGCCCGCGAGAGTAAAGTTGAGTCCGCCACCGCTTACTTGACCAGAGCCGACAAGTTATTGAATGAAAGTCTGCCAATTTCTTGGATCAAATACAAGGTTTTCAAAGAAGGTAATGCCGCTATTGGCGTCATATTGGCAAGAGCGGATGTTCTGTTTCATTTGAAGCGTACAGACGAAGCGATTACTGAATGTCGACGGGCACTCGTCATGAATCCCAAAGCTTTTCGAATTAATCTCGAGATAGCTCGCATGCTCGCCAGTCAGAACAAACTTGACGAAGCAATTAAAGAGATTCAGGAAGCAATTGACGTAAAAAAAACGGACACATTTTTGCCGCGTTCATACATGCTTGCTGTCGAAACCGAAAAGTCTGGCAATGCCGCAACACAGAATTTGTTTGAAACATATCTTAAGGACTTCGATGAGGAGGTTTTTAGAGATGAGCCAGTATGGCCTCCGGGGGGAGAACGCATGATCCACGATGTCTGGTTTCGCCGTGACTTGACATTTGTCTACGAGCGCTTGCTTCGGATACTTAAGCGCTCTTGATTTCTTAGACCTGTCTCAACTAAAACTAATCGCTCTGATAACCATGTATTATCGAATTCCAGCGCAGTACTTCGTTCCGCGCAATTTTCAGTGACTGGTTCGATGAATTCCGGCAAAGCAAAATTTAGGCTATTTAGTAAGGGCTCAATTGGAATAATTGTTGCCGCCTTTTGCATGCTCGTATGTCTGGAATGCTGGTTGAGTATTTCTCATCCATTTTCTCGCTTACCAGTGGCAACAACTGAGCAAGGGGAGCTATTCACCTCACTTACAAGCATTGAGAAAGAAATTTCGCTCAACCCCAAAAAGCCATATGCCGTATTAATCGGCAGTTCTTTGATGGTGGCGCCTGTGGTGCAAGCTGAATCCAAGTATCGCAATCAAATCATCAAACGTTTTTCTGAGAGACGCTCTACATTTTGTGAAAAGCAGCTCAGTGAGCGCCTTAAGTCACCTGTACAGCAGAACGTTGCCGTCTACAATGCTGCAGTTGGCGGAGGAATGGCTTCTGACGATTTCTTCATCGGACGCGCATTACTTGAGTCCAAAAATCCTCCAACTGCAATTATATGTGGTGTCGCTC